>CAMNDN010000025.1:0-30313 GCA_946535445.1 uncultured Lachnospiraceae bacterium | reverse complement strand
ATCGGAACTCTGAATCGGTAAGTGCCGGATATCAATTCGTATACCGCGCACGTCTGTCCGTTCCGCTTCTCCGTTCCCGTATATTCAGCACCTCTCGGCACACGCATGGAATCGGCCTGTTCTTTGCTGATGGGGAGATACAGCGTCGCAGCAGCATTTGCAGGAACTTCACAGGTATAACTCCGGATTTTTCCCCCGGAGGCATCCCAGCCGCTGCGGATCGTTCCGGCCATCGACTCATACGAGGCTTTTACGCTCGTCAACGTTCTTCCGGAATCCACCGCAGGCTGAAGAATTATATGCGTAAGACCCGGTCTCTCCGGATCCGGTGCGATTCCCGCAAGATATCGGTACATCCACTCCCCGACAGAGTCCATGGCGTATCCATACGGGTTACGCCCTGCCCCCTCATGATCCAGATCGTAAAGCCATGACGGATAATCCTTCGTCTTCAGAAGATCACAGGCAAGATCCGTATACCCGTACTCGCTGAGTACCGGCAGGGCAACGCCAATTCCCAGAAGCCCCACATTAAGCGTATCCTCCGCATCTCCGGGTCTCAGCATACTTCCCGGGTTGTTGATCCCGGATACAAGATTCGCCAGCATATTGACTCTCTGATCCTCGTTCCTGAAAAGACCCAGCTTTAATGCCCAGAAAAGAGCTGTCTGCGAATTGTCAACGATCGGCGTCCCGTCTTTATCCTCCGTGAGACCATCCGCTGAGGCTGAAAGAATATTCCCCTCCTCATCCAGATACTTATTCATAAAATCTTCTCTGAACTGAACAAGCCTCTCCTCATAGGCAGCGGCGAAATCCTCCCGCTCCAATGCTTCCGATACCTTCTGCATGATTTCCGTATCATACATTCGATAGATCTCCGCCATGTATTTTCCGGATGTGCCTGCAATTGCCAGAAAATCTCCGTTCAACGGTATCTCATAGCTTTCCGTATAGACTCTGTTCATGTAGGTGGCCATATCATTGAAATGCTCTTCCAGCACAGCAGTATTGCCTGTCATCTGATACAACTGCCATGGAATAATGATCCCCGCGTCACTGCCTCCCGCAACATTCATGTTGTCTTCTGCTTCGGCAAGCGGAGCCGTCAGTCCGTAGATTCCCTCTGTCTGCCGCCCCTGTTCCTGAACAGTCGCAATAAAGTGATCAAAAAATGCGCGGGTATCTGCTGTGTACAGATCCGTCAATTCCAGGATCTGAGCAAATGTAAGAGACCCCTCCCTCTCTCCGCTGCGCACGCTGCGGTTCGGCACCGAGACATCATTGGCAAGGCGATTCACCGCGATCGACTCAATGATCCTGTTGATATCATCATTGGAAGTCCGGATTTCTCCGGTCTTTCTGCCCTGACTCGTAAAGACTTTTCCCGTGATTTTCCGGATCGTCAGAATTTCGTCCGTCTCTATCTCAACATAGCGGTACCCCTGATAGGTCTCTCTGGGGAAAAATTCCTCTTCCTCATCACCGCCGAGAACATAGATATTGGTGACCGCACCGTCAAGTCGGATGGACCCGATCGGTCCGTCCGGCTCCTCTGCCGTCTCAGCTGCATCTCCGCCTGCTGTCCCGTCCTCTGATCCTTCGCCGGAGATCTCCGCCCGGCCATCTGTTTCCTCCGCTGTCAATTCGTCTTCTGACGGTCCTTCGTTCAGACGTTCGGCATAGGTCAGTGTGATCACTGTCCCGGCTTCCCCGCTGACCGTCACGTCGACCTGACCGGAGAGATATTTTCCGAAATCACAGATCAGCTTCTCTCCGGGAACCAGCCGGATCGCGTCTTTTTCTTTCTCCACCGTGTTCGGTTCATGCCGTAATGCTTCACCATACGGTCTCCCGGCACTCCCGACATCAGAAATGTCTGCCTCATGATAACAGTAAGCAGTCTCATATTTCTGTTCGTATTCATCGGCGATCCGCGCTGTCCCCGCATACGACGGTACGATTGTTCCGCCATAGCGCGCGATCGTCACACCGGTCCATTTATCGACCTGCTCTATATAATCATCCCCGGTCCATCCTTGGGTCACGGCGGCAGCCCGGTTGTCGATCATACAGCTCACCGGTCCGATTCTGCGGGTCATGGCAGACGGTGTATCCTCCGAATTTTCTTCACCACTCTCTCCGGATTCCTCAGCAGCCTCTTCAGAAATCCCGGCGGTTGCTCCATCCGGCACATCCGTCTCGATCATGCCCTTAATTCCGCCGATTTCCACCCCGGAATAATTACCGGAATACCAGCCTGAGCTTCCGGTAGAAATCGTCTGGGTCGTACCGTCGGCATATCGCAGGATCAGTCTGACTGCCGTCCCCATCTCGCATACGGAATCATCCGGTCCGAAAGCCGCCTCATAGAGAGAAGATTCTCCATGATCATCTCCATACCAGCCTTTCGACAGAGCGATACCGATCGTCGCCTTATTGTCGAACAGGTTATCACGAAAATTCTCGGTGACATCATAGGTCTGATAGGTCACGGTATGATTATAATCCGTCAGGCCGGGAGCCAGTACAGTCTGACTTCCGCCGGTTCCTCTCACTTCCTTCCCCTCAACATAGGCCCTGTAATTTCCCATTGCCGTTATGTAGAGGTACGCTTCCCGTATGGTCATGCGGCGGATCTCTGCCTGCGTCCTTACAAGAGAAACTTTATTATCTTCCTGGATCGGGATGATCCAGTCCGTTTCGGAGAAGTCTGTCTCCGTGACGAATGTCGCTGCTTTCGATACAACTTTCCAGCCCCACGTCGGCTGTACATACACTCTCCAGGAATACCGCTTCTCCTTTTCCAGTATCAGACCTTCCGCACGGATGTACATCGTATCTCCGCTTTCGACCTCACCGCTGGTCCAGATCGGATTGCCGCTCCCGTCTTCGCCCTCAAAAATTCTTATCTCGTAGGTTTTCTGGGCCTGCCCTTTTACTTTCGATGACATATTCCATGAAAAATGCGGCTCTGACTCCGTACTGACTCCCATGGGTTCCGTCTCAAAATTGACTGTGAGGTCCTTTACGACAGTAAGACCTTCCACCAGCAGTTCAATCCCGATCATGACCGCGATGATTGTGAACAGGATTGCAAGTATCTTCAGGGCATCGATCAGACATCTCTTTTTTGTTCGTTCTTCATATGTTCTTTTCATACGGTTCTCTGTCAGAAAATATCTATCAATTCACCTTTTTTTGCCACAAATCAACTATTAGGATAGCACACTTTATCTGAAAAGGAAATGTGTCATTTGGAACGCAAAAAGGCTGCCGCATTGCGGCAGCCCCTTCTATTCTTTCTTCGAAGACCGGTGGTCTCACACATTCACGCCCTTAATGATCCTGCTGATCCTCTTGTAAAGAAGCAGCGTGAGGACAGAAACAAGAACGCCCTTCACCAGATTGAACGGTGCGACCAGAAGCAGCGCGAAGGAAAGTGCACTGTTTATGGATGCATGCATTGCAGTGCCGACAGAGATCAGGGCTTCCATCCCGCCCATGAACTGTGCGTAGAAAGGCAGCAGCAGATACGCATTCAGGAAAACGCCCGCGATGATCATGACAGCCGTGCCGACAGTCAGGCCGATCAAAGCCCCCCTGCGGGTCTTATTGACACTGTAGATGATCGATGCCGGTGCAACGAGCGCACAGCCGATCAGAAAATTCGCCAGCTCTCCTACACCGAATGTAAGTGTTCCGTTAATAACAAGATTGAGCAGGATCTTGACCAGTTCGATCACAATGCCTGCAATCGGCCCGAAAGCGAAAGCACCGATGAGGACCGGTACCTCCGAGAAGTCCAGTTTATAGAAGGATGGGGCGATGAACGGAATCGGGAACTCGAACAGCATGAGAACAGCCGCTATGGCTGAGAGCATGCCGATGGACGCAATCATACGGACCCTTGATGTACTGCCTGCCTGTGCTTTCTTAATTTCTTTCATTTTACCGGCTTCCATTGTTTCTGTTGACATTTTGAACTCCTTTCTGATTTTGAGATGGATCTGTTTCACAGGGAGTTCAACGAAAAACCCCGGATCCTTTCGATCCGGGGCTTATTGCGCGCTCATAAAACCGCTCAATTCTTCTCACATCCAGACTATACTGTCGGTACCGGAATTCACGCTCTGCGTGTCACCGGTTCATTCACCCATGGTGATCGCGGACTATACCGCCGGTGGGGACTTTCACCCCGCCCCGAAGAACTATCCTGTTCAATTCACTGAAGTTAAGTAAATTTAACTTCCCGTACATTAATTATATAAGCCTTTGCTTACTTGTCAATACCGTATTTAGTCGTTTCATCATCCTCCGATGATCAGCATGCCGGCACACGGGATCACCGAAAGTCTGCACCATCTTTTATCTCTGAATGAAATCAAAAAGTCCTTACCTGGCGTTTATGCTGTTGATGAAAGCAATATAGCAGCCGAAATCACCACATCTTTTTCGATTCACCTTATCATCCTTCTCGTAACCGATCTCTTTCCTCCAGGAGATGTCTCTGCCTTCTTTTTCGAGGAGATCGGCCAGTTCATCAAGAGCCGTAATGACCGCATTGTGCCGCGCGGTTCTCTCATCGTTGCGCTCTTTCCTCACCGGTTTCGGCATCAGTTTCCATCCTGCCCGCGTATCGATATAATTCGTTCCTGCGCGGACCAGCTTATCATATACATCCTCTCCGCCTTCCACATCCTTCAATGCAGAAAGCAGGGCTTCATGAAGTCTGTTCATATCCTCAAAAGTAAGTACCGACGGTTTTTCCAGATATTCGGCATAGGTCGTAATCATTTTATACCTCCTTTTATCGCACAGATTTTCCTTTAAAGACAATTCTATGTTCAGCTCTATTCATTATAACGCAAATCTCAGAAAATGGAAATTCCCGCGAATTGGTTGCCTGACCGGCGCAATCAGTGTAAAATTGAACCACGATAAAAGTGAAAAAGGAAAGACCTTCTCTCCGGAGGCCGTCAAACTTCCTGTTCACATACAGAAACGGAGACACATTGAAGAAATTAAAATTTATCGGTGCTCTTCTTCTCTTTATACTGCTCGTTGTCCTGAATATATGCATCTACAGCCGCATTTTCAGACTTCATTCCGAGCGGGCTGCCAAAGAAAGCTCCTCCCAGACGGGTAAAGAGTCAGCCGGAGAAGACACTGCTGAGACAGAAGAAAATACAGATGGATCCATTCCTTCAGAGAATACTGTATCCGTCGGCGAAAAGGCAGAAGAGAACGGGGCTTCAGGTCAGCCCATAATTCACGGAGCATCAACGGCCCGGCACAGGAAAGTACCTGCTGTAAATGATGCGGTCCTGGCCACTATTCCGGCTTTTTCCGTAATGAACGAATCGGAAAATTTATTCCTGAACGTGATCGCGGGTTATGATGACAATGATTATTCTTACACGATGGTAAACGCCTGCATACCGGAGGATGGTTCCCCGGCAGACCAGCCGGCCCCCGTGACACTGACCTTACCTCCTAATGAACTCGGGAGGACTTATGAACTTCAGGTCTATTCCACAGCGGAAGGGAAAATCGTCTTTCTCAGAAAAGGACTTACTCCCGGCAGTACGGTCACAATTTACAACCTGACACCGGGAGATATCTGCGGATATCAGATCTTTTTTGAAGAATATCCGATCACACTGACAGAACAGGATACGGACAATCAGCAGCTTACCCTGCCGAAAAAGTTCTATACGAGCGGAAGTTTCCGTACCCTGCCGTTCGAAATGCGGGGCATACGCACGGATTCTCTCCATAATGTTCGGGATCTGGGCGGATGGGCCACACTGGACGGCAGACATGTGAAATATGGACTTATTTACAGAGGATCTGCGTTTGACGGCGGTCAGGAAAAACTGATATCCGATTCTGACACTGCCCTTTTCAAAGATCGTCTGGGCATAAAAAATGAACTGGACCTTAGATGGGATTCCGAAATTATGCTGGATGATGTCTCGATCCTCGGAAATGATATCAATTACCGCCGCGTCCCGATGGAGCTTTACATTACATTTATCGAGGATGAGGAGAACGGCGAACAGTTAAATCAGATCTTTGACATGCTGCTGGAAGACGGACCGCTCTATTTTCATTGCGCGATCGGATGTGACCGCACCGGTACCCTTTCATTCCTGCTGCTCGGTCTGCTCGGAGTCTCGGAAAGTGATATAAATAAGGAATATGAGCTGTCCTCCTTCTCCACATATGGGCTGAGGACCAGAGACAATCCCGAATCGTATTACAGAGAAATGATTTTTCATATCAAAGAGAACTACGAGGGCAGTTCGCTGGCCGAAAAGATACAGAATTATCTGCTCTCGCGAGGCGTCAGCATCGAAAAATTAAATGCTTTTAAAGCCAAAATGGTAGAGTAAGACCCCATTTTTTGGTAAAATATCAAAAGTGAACCACTTACTTTTGCGAAAAAGTTCTATATCAGAGGAGGTTTTTCCATGGCCGGAGATATACTTTCCATTGTACGAAGCTATGAGCAATCAGAGAGCCCGGCGATCAATCCGGAAAGCAGACCCTGCTTTCATGTGTCGCCCCTGTTGGGATGGATGAATGATCCGAACGGTTTCTCTTCCTATAAAGGCGAATATCATCTCTTCTATCAATACTATCCGTTCGAGACCACATGGGGCCCGATGCACTGGGGACATGTGAAGTCCAGGGATCTTATCCGCTGGGAGTATCTTCCCTGCGCACTTGCCCCGGACAGCGATTACGACAGAGAAGGTTGCTGGTCCGGCAGTGCTCTGGAACTTCCGGATGGCCGTCATGCTATTATCTACACAGGACGTATGCCGGTCAATCGGAACGAAGGTGAGGAACATATCCTCCAGGTACAGTGCCTTGCATATGGGGACGGTGTGGATTATGAAAAATTTGATGGCAATCCGATCCTGACCGAGGAAGATCTCCCCGAAGGAGCCAGCCGATACGACTTTCGGGACCCGAAAATCTGGTGGGACCAACGCGAAGATGCCTACATGCTGCTCGTAGGAAATATGGCAGCAGACGGTGCCGGCCAGCTTCTGCTCTTCAGAAGTCGCGATACCGTCCATTGGGAGTTCCTGAATATTCTGGATGCAAGCCATCATGAATACGGAAAAATGTGGGAATGCCCCGAATTTTTCGAAATCGGCGATACCGCTTTTATTCTCACATCCCCTCAGGAAATGGTTTACGGCGGAGAGTTCCAGAATCGCCACGGAAATATGGTCATCAGCGGAACGTATGATCCGATAAGCCATACGTTTGCCAGAAAAGAAGTACATGCTATCGATTTCGGCTATGATTTCTACGCGACGCAGACGATACAGGCAGCAGACGGACGCCGGATCATGGTCGGATGGATGCAGGCCTGGGAGAACGCTGCCATGAAAAGAGGCATCGCATGCCCCGGTTGGACCGGAATGATGACGCTGCCCAGGGAACTGTCCGTCAAAGACGGAAAACTCATACAGGCTCCTGTCAGGGAACTTGAAGCCTACCGGCATGACCGCGTCACAGTCAAAGTCTTTTCTCTGTGCGGTGAATCCGTCTTCCCGGATATTGAAGGCAGATGCATTGATATGAACATTGACCTTACCTTCCCGGAAGGATCTTCCTGCACCCGATTCGAACTCGCACTGGCAGAAAACGATGAATACCGCAGTGTATTTGCCTGCGATCCGAACTCCGGGCTGATTACTTTTGACAGGACGCAGTCAGGCTACATAAATGATGCCCTTCCGGTAAGGCGTCTGCAGCTGCCTCCGGAAATGAAGAAATTATCCCTCCGTGTCATACTGGACAGGTATTCAGCGGAGATATTCGTGAACGGCGGAGAGCAGGTACTGACTTCCGTCATCGAGACACCGCAGGAAGCAAGCGGAATCTCTTTCTTCGCAGATGCGCCTGTCACTCTCAACATTGAAAAATACAATATTTTGATTCCGTGACCTAACGTAAAGCGGATGATCACAATCTGCCCGATTCCTGAGTACAGGCGTTCTTAAAGAAGTGAAAAAGCTGTCACACGAAGGCTCAACGCCACTATATAAAGTGGTGAGAGTGCCTGGTGTGACAGCTTCTTTTTATACTTTTTTCTATTTATTCATCCGGAATGTTGAAAACGCATAGGAAGTCTCCGCCGCTCCAGTACTCGCTTGACGGCTGAACAGAGTTGATCCTTGAATCCGATCCCTCATCATACTTTACAATCGAACCGGAAGACGGGTCCCACGATACAGAAACAAATGTATGGCCGTATTCACCGGCTGTCGTACAGACGATCGATCCGTATCCGATATCCGACGGGTCCGTGCTCTGAACAAATCCGTGATCAAGCAGATACCCGAACATATCACTTCCGTAGAAGCCACCCTCTCCCTGATCAGTATATCCCAGATCCCAGAGTGCCTTCGCGACCAGTCTGTCACAACTTATATATCCGTCTGACGTCGGAGGAATTCCATTGGAATCCCCGTACCGGTACCCGTTTTCTCTTGCCTCGATCGTAACGTACTCACAAGCCTCCACGAACTGTTTTCTGGTAATCGGAAAAGTCGAGCGAATATGATACTGATAGTAAATATACCGAACAGCATCTATCAGTCTGCACTTTTCGCTCCCGTCAAAATACGTCTTCTCGTCCTTGATCAGAAGCTTCTGCTCAGCCGCCCAGAGTGCGGCAAGGTAATAGGTACTGGATACGCTCAGGTTCTCAAAACCGGTTATTTCCTCCGTAACAGCAGGCCGGCCCTTCACGAACCACAGAGTCTGAAGAACATCTCCGTGCGTCATCTCCGTGTCAGGCTTGAATCGTTTTTCCGCATCCACTGCGCATATGCCGTTCTTATAAGCCCAGAGAGCCGCGTACTTATCCTCCTCTCTGACATCCGCCAGCTTCGTCGTCATCGCTTCCGCCTTGTTCTCCGGTCTGCAATTCCGTATCCAAAGTATCCTGACAAGATCCATTCGGGTACAGATCTTCTCTGCATCGACTGCTTTTTCTATGAGCCCCGCATCCATTGCCCACTCATTGACCGTGTCATCGGAAACTGAGCTGATCTCGGAGTCCAGATAAACAACGTCCCCTTCTCTGCGCTCATCCGCGCTTACATTCCGGACATCGGATCCGACGGCAGTAAAAAGCAAAGCAATTCCGAGCAATAATGAAATTTTCCTGTTCAAATGTCTGATTCTTTCAAGCAACATCTTTACCTTTCACTGACATCCGTTCCTCAGTTCTCGTGTACACCTTCATGAATCATACGGTCCATGTTCACCGCAAGTACGTTTCCTGTCATGCGCTTTCTCAGTCTTTCCGTATCAAAGTTGAGAAGCTTCAGAATGTGATACTGGAGAAGGCCGGTCAGGATCCTGTTCACATAAGGTATATCTTCCAGAACGAATGACCTCTCTAACTTTGTATCATCATAGTGTGTGTAATAGTTTCGTGTGAAAATAACTTTCTGTATGAACTCCTCCAGATCAATTTCATCTCCGAGAGTGAGATTCAGTATATCACCTTCCGCAAAGGCCAGATCAGCCAGCCTGCTCCTCAGATAGATTCCGTTCTTATTTCTCTCCTGACCCTGATCCAGAAGAAATACGCGCCATTTCTCCGCTTCTTTCTTCGGATACTTTTCGGTCAGCTGATCCACCCGCCTGAAGTACTCCTTCACCTTATTCGTAATAAATCTGGCATGAAGTGTTTCCAGCGCCTGGACCAGATTCAGAAAGATCATTTCATCCGTCTCGTTCTCATTCATCGCTGCGCCGAAATACAGATCAAGTATGGGCCTCAGCTTCGGATATACCTCGCACCAGCGGGCAAACCTCTCCGGGCTGCTTATTTCCTCGAACCGATAAAGATAATCCAGTCTTCTTCGTTTAATGTAATGAAGATCCTCATCGATCCCCATAATAACGTCTGACTGGGTTATTCTGAGACCGGAACCCAGAACAACTCCCCGGATCTGCGTATTCAGAGACGGGTGGGAATACCTCGCTTTACGGAAACCGGGTTTCTGAGTAATTCCAAGGCCGATCAGATATCGTATGGACAGGACATCCTCCATGATCGTTTCCCAGGAGACCCGCTTTTTATACCGGAAAGTGAACCAGACGCTCTGTTTCAGTGAGAATTCCGTGTCATAGTTCTCAAATCCGCTCCATGTATTCCTCGGTGCCGCCTCCACCTCCAGATCATCCCTCAGCTTGAGAATGACCGGATTTTTGTGCATCCAGATGACAAATTCATCCTCCTCACCACTCTGCCACTTATAACAGCACAGACCGGCCCACTCGACGATTTCTCCGAATTCGAAAGAAGCCCCGGAGAATCTCAGCGCGTGTTCATCTTTGACTTCCAGTCCCCAAAATGCATAAGAGGCATAAACAATGGCTTTGGTATAAGGCAGATAATTTTTTCTGGAACGTCTTACAGAACAGTCATAAAGCAGGATCTGAGCACCTGTAAAAAGTGTTCCGCATATATACGGTATTCTTCCGGTATAAGGAGGAGACAGCCTTTTTCCGTTCTTTCCCTCCGGCATAATGATTTCCAGACGGATAGCATGCGTCTCATCGTCAATATATAAAGTTCCCTGATAAAGTTCAGGCTTACGATAAAATCTCCATGAACCACTATACTTTCGATTTTCCGTCATTGCTGCTCCCTCGAACCATGCTGCATATGAAAAGTGATCTGTCTTGACTCACGAACGCTTCGTTTTTTATTATAACATGATTTTATGAAAGTGAACGTTGAACATTTTCGAACCCATAAAAAGCTGCCCCGCAATGCGAAAGTACATCGCGGGACAGCCTGTCCTTCCGATATTATGTTTCGGATACTCTCATCACTTTTTAAGATACCTGCATCACCCGCCCTGACGGGCGTGCCGATCAAGCAGCCGCTTTTCCCTTTTCCCGGGAATCAGACAGATGTACCTTTATCGGTGAAAACGATCCTGGGAATTCTCTTCCCTGTCCTGTCTGCAGATCCTTTATCCGTATCCATCATAGACGCTGCCGGTCTGATCTGCTCACCTGTGGCGATTGCACTCTCTATCTTGAACGTTCTGCCGCCTGTAGGCAATGTTTCAACATTCATCGACTTCCTGTCTTTGCTCATCAGCAGGTCGTTCATTGCTATACCGCCGTCCACCTTATCAAGTATCTCTTCATTGATCTCTTTTTCGTTCAATACTTTCTTATCTGACATAATTGCCTCCTTTGCAGCAATAAAACTGTTCATGCTTCTATTCAATTATTTATACGCCTTTCGAAGAACGAAAGCCAGTATTTATGAAAAAGCTTTTTGCAGTTCACAGATTTTTCATGGTCCGCTTCCTGTCAGATAATGCTCCGAATGTCCGATCAGCGTTTTTTATTCACTCTGTCGAAAGTATCCAGCACTTTCTTTTCCGGTTCCCCCGTAGCGAGAGACACAATCACATTTGCCGCAAGTCCGAACAGGAAAGCCGGAAGCAGCTCATAAACAGCTAAAACGCCTCCCATGGGAGCTATGATAAATTTCCATACGAATATCATTATTCCCCCGACGAGCATTCCCGCCAGCGCCCCCTGCTTGTTGGAGCGTCTCCAGAACAGCGCAATCAACATTGTCGGTCCGAAAGCTGCGCCGAAGCCGGCCCATGCAAATGACACGACACGGAATACGGAACTATTCGGATTCCATGCAAGGATAAGCGCGAAGAGCGCGATTCCCGCGACCGTTGCTCTTGCGATGATCATGGAGGTCCTGTTACTCATTCTGATATTCAGGAAATCATGTACGATATCCTGCGAAACACTGGATGATGCGGCGAGAAGCTGCGAGTCTGCGGTAGACATGGTAGCCGCAAGAATACCTGCAAGAATTACACCTGCAATCAATGCGAAGAAAAGTCCGTTCCGGCTCATGAGATCTGCCATCTTGATAATGACTGTCTCCGAATCGGAGCTCGTTGTGAGCATCGGGATCTTCCCTGCTACAGAAACACTGTACCCTATAACACCGATAAAGACAGCAATGGCCATGGAAAGAATGACCCAGATCGTAGCGATGCGTCTGGACGTGACGAGTTCCTCCTCCTTGCGGATACCCATGAAACGGAGAAGAATGTGAGGCATGCCAAAATATCCCAGTCCCCATGCCAGTGTGGATACAATACTGAACACACCGAAACTGGAGGCCTGTCCGGTCGCTGCGTCGTATCCCTGGGTCGGATTAAGATATCCCGGAAGAGCTTTTGCATTTTCGATGACCGTTCCCATTCCTCCGGCCTGATTTATGCCGAAAAAGACAATGGCGACCAGCGCGATCGACATAAAAATACTCTGTACCAGGTCAGTTGTGGATACGGCGAGGAACCCGCCGAGTACCGTATAGCTGATAATGATCAAGGCGCCAAAAATCATGGCCGCATGATATTCCACTCCCAGAAGACTGTTAAAAAGAGTTCCGACCGCTTTGAATCCGGAGGCTGTGTACGGAACAAAGAAAATGATAATGATAAGAGCTGCCACTAACGAGATCAGATGCTTGTTGTCGTTATATCTTCTGGAGAAAAAATCGGGAATAGTAAAAGCACCGATCTCGTCCGAGTAACGGCGAAGCTTTCTGGCAACGAGAAGGAAATTAAGATACGTACCGATTACGAGACCGATAACAGTCCAGCTCACCTCCGCAACACCCGCTATATAAGCAAGTCCGGGAAGCCCCATGAGCAGATAGGAACTCATATCAGAAGCTTCCGCGCTCATAGCCGTGACGATCGGACCGAGCGAACGTCCGCCGATAAAGAAATCACTGGAAGTATTTCCGCTGCCCATGCGGTTAAAATAAAGACCGATCAGCAGCATACCGCCCAGATAACATATGATTGTAACAATGATAACAATCTGTGCACCTGTCATAATAAATCCCCTTTTCATTAAATAATATGACCGCTCTGCGGCCTTCGCGCATTTTTATATACATAAGATGTATAGCATCTCGCGAATAGACAGCATTATATCACACATGCATTAAGAATAAAATAGAGAACAGAGTACAGAATAAAAATAGAACAAAAAAGATGGTTCCACATAAAAAACAGCTTATTTAAGCGGTTTTTTATGTGGAACCATTTTAGACATTATTGTTGATGAAAGACAGTATTTTTATCGTTTATGACACAGGGCAGTCTTATTTTACACTCTGTAATCCCTGAATAAAAACAGGAGTCATTCGATCGGAATAATTGGACAGGGAGTACTCTCCGCCGCACAGGCACCAGTCATAGAGAAGCGCTCTCTCCCAGAGCGCGTAGGACCTAGTGATCTCATTCTCTGTCATATCTGAACGGAGCTCCCCCTTTGCTTTTCCTTCCAGAACAATTTTTCGGATCAGTTTAAAATATGTGCGGTTCCGATCCAGAAGTGATTTCTCCCCCTGCGCAAGGAGCTGCGTAGAGAGGAGCCTCGCCAGGAGATCCCTCGATATGCCATCCTCGATCATTACGAAAAGCTCATGATTCAGATAGCATAATTTCTCGGCTGAGCTCAGATCCTCATTAATATTTCTCCTGATCTCTTCATACTTCTCATCAAAAACATAGGCCAGCGTACCGAGAAGAGCATCCTTTCCTTCAAAATAATGATAGAAAGAACCTCTGGATGTTCTTGACTCACTGATAATATCTTCAATCGTCGTGTTCTCATATCCCTGTTCATAAAACAGTTTCCATGCAGCGGATATAATTTTCCCTTTTGTGTTGCGCGTATTCCTTTTGTCTTTCATATATCCAGATAAGTTACCCTTTCAAGCTTGCAGCGTTCTGCCAATTTCAGTGCTTCCTGCATGGAAAACGGGTTGATGACCATATCGGGTCTGTGCGCGTCACAGCCGAAAATCACCTTATTGCCGACTTCTCCCGCAATTTTCCAGAAAAGTTCTCTGGGATAATGCCGCCCTTCATAAATGCCGAGGAAATTAATTTCCAGAGGAATATCCAGTTTTTTGGCATGTATGCACAGATGCCTCATCTCCCTTTCATAGTCCTCCTCGGGACCCACAAAATACAGGAGATCCGGATGGGCAACACATGCAAATCTCCCTGTTTCCATGGCTTCTTTTACCTGCACAACATATCTGTGAAGCTTCCGGACACTCGGCGACGGCATGCCGCTGTAGGCATCCCCCATCTCGTTGCCGAGAAAATGCTGTCCAAGTATAAAATAGTCAAAAGGATACTGATCCGTAAGCTGTGTCAGCGCTTCAAAATAAGCCGGATAATACTCAACTTCCAGTCCCAGCTTTATATCGATATCATCTCTGTATTCTTCCTTCAGATTTCCGATCGTGGCTGCATACTCTTCGAGCTGAGAAACATCCATGCGATATGTTGACCTGTAACCTTTCGGAAACGGATACGGTGTATGATCGGAGAAGCCAAGCACCTTCATTCCGCCTTCTATCGCATTCTCGATATATTCGCGTTCCAATCCTTCCGCATGACGGCATCTCCAGGTGTGCGTGTGGTAATTGGCAGAGAGTACCGGTATATCGGACGCGTCAAAATTCCCCTTTTTAAGGAGTGTCTTTATAAAACGTTCCGGATGTATCATCTTCTATTCCTCCCTGTGGCAGTGTCCATACATCTGTTCATCATCTATCATACAACCATGCCCCCTGCAATTTCCAGCCTTTTCATGGGCTTTTACCTTTTTTCCGGAAGACTTTTTCTCTCTTTTTTCATATTGAAGACGTACAGGACCCGCGATATACTTGTCATATACATTTCTTATCTGTGCACTCTATTCCAGACTTTTCAAATCACACGATCTTTTTTCTATCCCTCGTTTCCCGGACTGCTTTGTATAACATAGAAAGGAGTATTTTATGAGAGTAATCATACAGGATGATTTTGACCTGAAAAAAATAGCCGTGAGCGGGCAGTGCTTTCGGGTCCGGCTTCTTAATAACGGCTACTGGAGATTTATATGCAGGGATGAAGTCTGCTACATCCGACCGCTCTGCGACAAGTACGAATTTGATGTCATATGCAGTCCGGGAAGCTGGGATTCTTTCTGGATGGACTATTTTGATCTGGACCGTGATTACGCGGAAATACGCGAGAGTATCACAACAGATAATGCCTTTATCCAAAAAGCAGTACAGGAAGGGGCAGGAATCCGGGTCCTGAGACAGGATCCCTGGGAAATGCTGATCACCTTCATCATTTCCCAGAGAAAAAATATTCCCTCGATACGGAAGACAGTGGAATGGCTGGCTGAACATGCCGGTCATGAAATCAATACTCCGTTTGAAAGATTACATGCTTTCCCAAGCCCCGAAGAACTTGTGGAGTTCGGCAGCGAAGGACTTGAGTCTGCTTCGCTCGGTTATCGCCTTCCCTACATTGAAGACGCTATCGCGAGAGTCTACGGAGGCGTTCTCGATCTTGATGCACTTGGCCTACTGGAGGATGAGGCTCTTTTCGACAGGCTCATGAAGGTTCACGGCGTAGGCAAAAAAGTCGCCAATTGTGTCTGCCTTTTCGCATACGGCCGGGTCTCCCGCACACCGATCGATACCTGGATCCGCCGAATGATCGCAGAGGAATGTGACGGCCGTGATCCTTTCCCCGGATTCGGCGATATCGCAGGCATTATCCAGCAATATGTCTTCTATACAGAACAGGTACACAAGTATGACAACGGTCCGGGTGCCCGCATGCGTGTATAACAGACAGATGTTTACCTCTTGACATATTTCTCCTTAACTGCTATTGTATTCGAAAGTAAGAGGTAGAGGTCGCGCGTTTTATCAGTAGTATCACGGATGTGGCAGACACAGGCGAAGAGATGCGAAAGGAAAACGCGCCGAAAGGTCCTTTCTCTGCGGAAAGGATTCTTGGGCATGCAGTTAATAACTGTATGACTGTCATCTGAAAAGATGGGGGGCTATCCGAAGATACTGTAATCTTTGATGCCGTTCCTCATGAACGGTGTTTTTTATGCATGATATTCGGACTGCAGTTACTTTCCCGAAATCTTTTGTCGATTTTGAAAGGAGAATAAAATGGCTATTTTCAAGGGTGCAGGCGTCGCAATCGCCACTCCGTTCTTTGAGGACGGGTCTGTAAATTATGATGAATTCGGCAGACTGATCGAATTCCAGATCGCAAACGGCACAGATGCCATCATCGTCTGCGGAACAACAGGCGAATCAGCGACCCTCTCAGAGGAAGAACACATTGAAGTAATCAAGTACTGTATCGACAAGGTTGCGAAGAGAATTCCGGTCATTGCCGGTACCGGATCAAACAGCACAGATACAGCCATTATGCTCTCCGTCGAAGCGGAGCAGGCCGGCGCTGACGGTCTTCTGATCGTTACTCCTTACTACAACAAGGCCACACAGAAGGGTCTGATAAAGCACTACAAAACGGTGGCTGCTGCTGTCAGTATCCCTATCATCCTGTACAATGTACCGAGCCGCACCGGCTGCAACATTCTTCCGGCCACAGCTGTCACTCTCTGCCGTGAAGTCGAAAATATCGTAGGAATAAAAGATGCGACCGGCAATATCAGCCAGACAATCGAAATGATGCGTCTTGCAGACGGTTGTATTGATCTCTATTCCGGAAACGATGATCAGGTCCTTCCGCTCCTGGCATGCGGCGGTCTCGGAGTCATTTCCGTGCTCTCCAATATTGCTCCCCGCAAGACACATGATATGTGTGCTAAATTCTTTGAGGGAGATATCGCGGGAAGCAGAAAGATCCAGTATGACGCAATACCGCTCATCAACGCTCTTTTCAGTGAAGTCAACCCGATCCCCGTCAAAAAGGCCCTTGAGTATATCGGCATTCAGGCGGGCCCGCTGCGCATGCCGCTGACTGAGCTGGAAGAGGAAAACGCCGCCCGTCTGAAAAAAGAGATGGAGAATTTCGGACTGATCTGATGATGTTCACCTGGAAGTCTGATAGACAAGAATATCTCCCTGCCTGACGATCAACGCATCTGTCGCGAGGAGTATCGCCCCGTCGCGGATAAGGACCGAGACATCAATGCCGTCCTCACTCTCAATTTCGGATACACTGCGGTTCCTGAAAGTGCTGTTCTCATCTATTGTCACACTGATCGTATTATGCTCGGCATTTTTATTTCGCTGTGGTTCCTGCATCTGCGTATACTGTTCCACAAATCCGGCGGATATAATACCCGTCGGTATAGCCACAGCTCCGACTCCGAGGAATGTTATGACGACAGCCATAATACGTCCGAGAAGGGTCACCGGATATATATCTCCGTATCCTACGGTAAAAATAGTCGCAACACTCCACCAGATGCCTGAAAAGGCATTCCGGAAGGCTTCCGGCTGTGCATCGTGTTCCACACTGTACATGCAGAGAGAAGCCCCCATGATCAGGACCAGAATAATAAAGACAGATGATAAGATCTGATTCTTCTTCTCACTGAGTACAGTCGTAATGACGTTAAAGGAATCATATGTTGCGTTCAGACGGAACAGATGGAAGATCCTGACGACCCTGAGCATCCGGAAGGCCGCAAAACCGTAAAGGAAGAAAAACGGCAGAATTGTCATCAAATCAATGATTCCGTCAAAGGAAACAATAAATTTCATTACAGCCTTCGGTCTGTCAAGATCCGGATAGAGATACTCCGCGGTCCAGATTCGAAGGCTGTATTCTATGCAGAAAATACAGATCGTTATCGCCTCGATGACATTAAACACTTCGTGATAGGCGCTCAATTCCTCGAATGTGCTCATGACCAATGCGAAAATATTCAGGACAATTGCAACAGCTATGACAATATCAAATGCCCGGCTGGGAATGTCTTCGCGATTTCCGATCTGCAGAATGTCAAATATTCGCTTCTTAGATATCTTGTTCTTCATATGCAGATCACTCTCTCAAATTCAAGTCTCAAGCGGATCCATTGCAGCTGCCCGGCTCAATACTCTTCCTCATATGCGTCATGATCCGATTCCTCATCGAAAAGAATCGTCAGCTCAGGATTCTCATCCTCTGCCGCTCTGCACATCGCCTGCAGTGCGGAATAATACTTGCCGAGTGCCTCCTCCACATATTCGTTCGTTATGAACACGATCGTTCTCTTCTCACCGCACTCCGTCAGCACATCGAACAGGGCATCCAGATTATTTCCATAATAATCCGGAAGGGGAAGCGTTTCGGAAATTCTCCCGTGAAGTTCTTTTCTTGTCCTGACTTCTCTTATATCAATTCTATATATTTCCATATTTATAACCTGTCTTTCCGCAGATAGCATCATGAGATACGTATACTAAAGGATCTTTCACTCTATCTGCTCTTTAGCTGTACGTTCCTGTATAAATGATGAACCGCCGATTACTTCTCCCCATACAGAAGTTCAAAGTTCTCATAGTGATCGCCTGTATAATAAATCAGACCGTCATTTGAAAAAATAATGCGCTTTGCACCGCGCTTGGATTTTCCCAGCGTATCGATATCACATTCGTGATACTCACGTCCTTTTTTCTCCGGAAGCCGACCTTCATAGTTGCCGAAATAATCGCCGCCGATACATTTGCCCGGAGCATAAGGCTCAAGAGAGCCGCCGGACCAGCCCAGCTTCTTTGCCTGCTTTTTGGTGATGAAATTCCCGGGAAGCTCACCATATGTGTGGAGATAGAGCGCGACATCCTCTTTGGTCGTATAAATACCGTTCCTGTCGATCGCCGCAGGTTTGCTTTCGGATTTCCCGGAAAGGTCAATGTCTTCAACGTCTGATCCCACTGAGCGCTCTGTCAGCGATACATCCTCACTGCCATAGGTCCCTGCTACGTCCTCCGCCGGAGACAGTTCACCGCTGTCATGGGAGTCTCCCGGATTCTCTGTCAGAGAAAGATCACTGCCGGCGGCGGATACCGACAGATCAGAAGATTCCTCTGTCACGGAAGCCTGGTCCGTCCCTGAGGCGGGCTTTTTTCCGCAGCCGGTAAGGCCGGCCATGATCAGCATAAAAATAAGTATAAGGCCAACGATGCAGGTCTTTAATT
Source organism: uncultured Lachnospiraceae bacterium (assembly GCA_946535445.1). Classification (GTDB taxonomy): domain Bacteria; phylum Bacillota; class Clostridia; order Lachnospirales; family Lachnospiraceae; genus Chordicoccus. The sequence continues at coordinate 11,238 of CAMNDN010000025.1, read as the reverse complement.
TTCTTATACGCATAAGTGTCAAAACCTCCTTGAAAAAATCGATAATACAGCTACTATTATCTCACAGTTTTCTGTTCTTGTGTCATCAATTTGTCTAAAAACAAAACTTATCAGCCACTATAATTGACAAAAATCACAAAAACATTTAATATTATTGTAAGAATGTTTGTTTCTTAAAACTGCGCATAAATCCGAAAAGACAGGTTTTCTCCATAAATTTGCTCTTGTCCGAATCTGTTTTTCGACAATTAATTCGACAGTTTTAAGTCTTACATGAAAACGAATAATGATGAGATACGGCCCTACTTACGTCGTATCGGAATGGAGGGATGTAAAATGTATCAGGATGAGTACAAACGCTGGCTCGCTGCCGACCTCGAAGATCCGGATCTTAAACCGGAGCTCCTCAAAATTGCTGATGATGACGAGGCAATCAAAGAGCGCTTCGCAGTTTCTCTTGCGTTCGGTACAGCAGGTCTCCGCGGAACACTCGGCGCAGGAACGAACCGCATGAATATCTGGGTCGTTCGTCAGGCTACACAGGGTGTTGCCAACTGGGTAAAGACGCAGGGTGGAAATCAGACAGTCGCTATCAGCTATGACAGCCGTTTAAAGAGTGATGTATTTGCCAAGGAAGCCGCCTCTGTTCTTGCAGGCAATGGAATCAACGTTCGTATCTACGATGCACTTATGCCGGTCCCGGCTCTCAGCTTCGCTACACGCTACTATAAGTGCAATGCGGGTATCATGATCACAGCTTCCCATAATCCGTCCAAGTACAATGGCTTCAAGGCTTACGGCCCGGATGGGTGCCAGATGACTGACGATGCAGCTGCTATCGTTTATGATGAAATTCAGAAGACAGATATTCTCACAGGTATCACAAAGATGTCCTTTGCGGCAGGCGTTAACAGCGGACTGATCAAGTACGTTGAAGATGACTGCAAGGATGCTTTCTATGAAGCTATCGAAGCACGCCAGGTCCGTCCGGGTCTCTGCAAGACTGCAGGCCTCAAGCTGGTCTACTCACCGCTGAACGGCACAGGTCTCGTACCGGTCACCAAGGTCCTCGGCGACATGGGCATCACAGACATCACGATCGTTCCGGAACAGGAATATCCGAACGGCTACTTCACAACGGCTCCGTACCCGAATCCGGAAATTTACGAGGCAATGAAGTATGGTGTTGAGCTTGCAATCCAGGAAGGTGCAGACCTTATGCTTGCGACCGATCCGGATGCTGACCGTGTCGGTATTGCCATGAAGTGCCCGGACGGCTCCTATGAGCTCGTATCCGGCAATGAGATGGGCGTTCTTCTTCTCGACTACATCTGCGCAGGACGCATCGAGAAGGGCACCATGCCGAAGGATCCGGTAGCTGTTATGTCCATCGTTTCCACACCGCTCGCTGATGCAGTTGCCAAGAACTATGGTGTAGAACTTCGCCATGTTCTGACCGGCTTCAAGTGGATCGGCGACCAGATCGCACAGCTCGAAGCGGCAGGCGAAGTTGACCGCTTCATCTTCGGTTTCGAAGAGAGCTACGGCTACCTGGCCGGCCCGTATGTACGTGACAAGGATGCTGTTATCGGCTCCATGCTCATCTGCGAGATGGCTGCTTACTATCGCAGCATCGGATCGTCCATCAAGCAGCGCCTGGAGGAGATCTACGCACAGTATGGCCGCTACCTGAACAAGGTCGACAGTTATGAATTCCCGGGTCTGTCCGGTATGGACAAGATGAAGGGCATCATGGACAGTCTGCGTGCAGAACCGCCGAAGGAATTTGCAGGCAAGAAGGTCGTTACGGTTACTGACTATACGAAACCGGAAGAGACAGGTCTGCCGAAGGCCAACGTCCTGATCTACGGCCTTGAAGACGGCGCTTCCGTAGTCGTTCGTCCGTCCGGCACAGAGCCGAAGATCAAAACATACTTCACAACCCTGGGCAAGGATCTCGCTGAAGCTCAGGCTGAGAAGGATGCTCTTGCAGAAGCCTGCCAGGCGATCCTCGCTTAATACTTCAGGATAACAAAACACTGATTTCTGTAAATATAAAGGAGCTGTGCCCAGCGCACAGCTCCTTTTTTCTCCCTCGCAGGCTCTTATTTTTTATGTTTTCCCTTATTTCTCCATTTATCTATGCTTTTCCGTATCTTCCTGTTCAAACCAAAACGCTTCTTCTCTTTTCTGCGGTAACTTCTGAGTTCCTCGTCTGCCTCCTGCAGATCATCCTCCTCATCATATGACTCGTCATACTCTTCTTCATACAAGCCTTCATCCTCGTCGTATGCATCGTCACCGGGATCATCGCCATCATCTGAACTTTTCATCATCTGTGATTCCCGCAGTTCCCTGAGGAACTCCTCAGCATCATCCGGAGCATCATCAAGATCATTCCCAACGTCCACAAGCAGCGGCTTTCTCTTGAACAGCACATCATACATGACCGGAATGATATACAGAGTCATGAACGTAGCATAGGTAAGACCTCCTGCTATTACGATCGCCATCCCCCGGCCCATCTGGCTGCCCATACCGCTTCCGATGATCATGTTAGACATGGCAAGGATCGTAGTCAGGGCCGTCATCATGATGGGGCGCATTCGCGTTTTTCCGGTGGCTATAAGAGCTTCTCGTCTCTCCAGACCGCCCAGGCGCAGCTGATTTGCATAGTCAACGAATACAATACCATTGTTAACGACCGTTCCCATCAGGATCAGGAAACCCATAAGAGAAAGCATGGACAGCTGCTCTCCTGCAAGGATCAGACCGATCATGCCTCCCGTGAAAGCCAGGGGAACCGTGAAAAGAACGATAAAGGGTGACAACAGACTCTGGAACTGCGCGACCATGACCAGATAAATGAACAGGAGTGCAACGGACATGAGCTCTACCATCTGGGTAAGCATCTTATTAATTTCCGTACTCTCTCCCTCGATTTCTACTCGGAATCCGTTCGGCGGTCTGTATGACGCCATCTTCCTATTCAGCTGTCTTGTCAGGAGTTCTGTATTGTAGCCTTCCTTCGTATCTGCACTGACTGTGATATATCTGGTAAGGTTCTTTCTGTTCACTCTGCTCAGTGCTGTGGTCTCCTCCAATCTGGCAAATTCTCTCAGGAAATGTGTAGTCTCCTCCTCTTCCTCTTCTTCCTCATCTTCATCTTCATCTTCATCATCTCCTCCGAACATGGATGAAAATGCCGAAGCATCCATACCGGAAGCCATTCCTCCCGCACCCTGAGCGGAGGCACCGGACATCATGGCAGCTGTCTGGGATGTGTCAAATTCAATATTCAGGATATTCTCTCTCGTCAGTTCTTTCGTCGTGTCTTTTATGACAACATCAAGATTTTTTCCGCCGCTGCTGATCGTGGTTGAGGTGACGCTCGTCGTAAGTCTCTGACTTATCTCCGCATAGATCTGGGCAACGGTGAGACCGTAAGACATCGCCTTATCCTTGTCGATGACCAGATGGAGTGTCTTCTCATTCTCCTCGCTGCCGTTCGAGATATTCTCAAATCCCTTCACCTTGGCAACGTAGTCCATAACATCTTCGCTGATTTCTTCCAGCGTATCCAGATCGTTTCCGTAAATATTAATTGTCAGACCGGACGACATCAGAGTCGACATATCACTCATGCCGCCTGTAGAGACCGTAATTTCCGCATCTATCCCCTGTGTGACCTTCTCGATTTTCTCCACCAGGCTGCTCATTTTCGAAGTGAAAGCTCCCCCGCTGGGAGATACATAGCAGACATAGGAACCGTATTCATCAGAAGCGGCCGAAAAAGAACTGATCAGTCCTGTCGTGCTGGCGGCATCCATAACGCCGACATCACCGACACCCTCGACCTCCATGATCCTCTCCATGACTTCTCCGGCTTTTCTGTAAGACTCCTCCCTTGTATCTTCCTCAGGGGTCACGATCGTCACCTGAATATCATCCCCGTTCATTTCGGGAAGCACGACGATTCCCATTGTTACCAGTCTGATAATACATACTATCAGAAGCACGATCGATACAGCCAGCGAGACCATTTTATGGGACAGGCACCACCGAAGAGACTCCGCATAGGCTTCCTGGACCTTTTCAATCACGCCGCTCTTCTTCGGCTCCATATTCCTCAAAATGGAACTGGATGAGGCAGGCACGACGGTCATAGCCACGATCAGAGAAGCAATAAGGCAATATGATATGGACAGTCCCATCGGTACAAGAAGTTCACGGACGGTGCCGGTCGTAAAGACCATCGGGAAGAATACACAGATCGTCGTGAGCGTAGATGATGTGATCGCCCCCGCTACCTGCTTCGCGCCCTGGACTGCCGCGCGGGGAGCGGGCAATCCTTTTCCTCTCAGGCGGAAAATATTCTCGATCACAACGATCGAGTTATCGACCAGCATTCCTATTCCCAGTGACAGACCGGAAAGAGTCATAATATTCAGCGAAAGGTTCGAGAAATACATGAGCACGACAGCGAAGAGGACTGAGAGCGGGATACTGATCGCGACCAGAATTGTCGGCCTGACGTCTTTCAGGAAGATTGCCAGAATGACAATTGCGAGCAGTGCGCCCAGCCCCATACTCTTCAAAATATCATTCACGATAAGGGTGATGTAAGATCCCTGGTCCATCATCATACTCACATGGACTCCGGTATCCCGCTGTTCCAGTTCCCCGATTGCCTCCCGAACGGCACGGGAAACGGCATTTGTACCTGCCGCAGATCCTTTATAGATACTGAGGACGACGGCCTGCTCCCCGTTCAGTTTTGCATAACTCTTGTCAGAGTTATCCACTACCGTGATGTCCGCCACATCAGACAGACGTACCACACCGATGTCATCCATATCGACCAGAAGAACATCCGCAATTTCCGCGCTCGATTCATACTCGTCACCGACACGGAGCATCCAAGATTCATCATTTGCATCATCGATATAGCCTGCAGGCATTGAAAAGTTCTGCGCATAAACCATCTGAGAGAGTGTCTGGGCTTTCAGAAGGGCATCGGCATTTGCATTCTTAAGCGCAGTCTCCCTGGCAGACTCATACTGCTTTCTTGCGGATTCCAGCTGTGTCTGCGCCGTGGCAAGCTGCGTCGTCGCCGTTGAAAACGCGACAGCCGCGTCAAGCTGGCCCTGTGTGAGTTGTGCAAATGCGCTCTGGAGTCCCTCCAGCAGCTCCGGAATTCTGTCGACCAGGCCCTGCAGACCGACCAGACCATCCTGAATATCTGCAATAGCATCTCCTGACGTTCCGGTGGTGTCGACCTGTATGACGCTTCCCAATATAGCCGAGATCTGTGGTATAAGCTCCGCGACACGTGATACTGCCGACATCAGGGCAGATATGGAACTTCCGTCGAACAGCTCAAGAGCATCCGTCAGTCCATCCTGGGCGATCTGCAGCTGTTCTCTGATCCCTTCCAGATCCAGGCTGTCTATCCCGCCTCCTATGGTCACTCCCGCGGATGACAACGCATCCTGCAGCTCCTTAAGGGCTGCTCCCAGATCTGCGCCTGATTGATTTGCGTCGCCGATTGCTTCTTCTAGTTCCCTCTGCAGTTCCGGTAATTCCGGCAGGAACTGTGCATAGGCAGCCATAAGAGACTGCATAAGCTGTGCATAGGCCTGCTGTGCGGCAATGTAATCATTTCCGGCTGTAATTACAGCCTGCAAAGCAGCGGCAAGGTCCGCCTGCATTTCAGGAGTGACAGAGTCTCCCGCGTCACGTACTGCCTGCTCCATCGCTTCATATGCGTCGATCGCCTCCTGAAGGGCAGCCCCTGCATCCCGTACAGCCTGCAGAGCATCTTCAAGGTCTGCTGAGAGTCCCGGCTGGATCTGCTCAAGACCGACGATCAGCTGATTGGCCACCGCCTCATAGATAGACTGTGCGTTCATCAGTGCATAATAAGTATATATGATCTTACCCGCTGCACTGTAATAAGCTTCCCTGAGATCTGCAGCGGAAGCTCCGATTGCATACTCCGCTTCAGCTGAGATCATATCCAGTATACAGTCTAAGTCGGAAAGCTGGTTGATCATATCAACGATCTGATTCTGCAGGGATGCAGAAAGTTCGTCAGCATTGCCGGTAAACGCTCCGAACAGCCCCGAAGCCAGAGTATCTCCGAACGCTTTCTCCTGCTTTTCAAGTTCATCCTGACCGTCATCGACCTCTTTCTGGGCATCAGCCAGAGCTTTCCTCGCGTCTTCAAGTGCCCTATTGGTCTTAGCCAGAATTCTGTCATTTAAATCATTGATCTTTTCCTTATTGAGTTCGACCTGTATAGTCCTGTCGACAAGGCCTACATCTGTTACGGAAGCAACACCGTCCTGTCTCTCGATGTACGGGATAAAGTCATTCTCTATGTAGTCGGAGAGTTCATAAATATCATATCCTTCACGCTCTACTGCGATATACATGGTAGCCAGCATATCCATGCTGATTTCCATGATGATCGGGGGCTGGATCGCATCAGGGAGTGTACCGGAGACCTGATCGACCGCGCTTGACACTTTGACCATCGCGCTGTCCATATCAGTTCCGTCCTCGAACTCAAGCTGTACCATCGAAAAGTTCTCTGAACTGATCGAGTACACGTTGGCGACATTGGACACAGTTCCAAGTGCATCTTCCATTGGACTGCTTATCTCTGCCTCCACCTTTTCAGGCGTTGCGCCCGGATATGTTGTTATGACCATCAGATATGGCAGCGATAACTGAGGCAGTAAATCCATCGGCATTCGCGTGACTGAAATAAAGCCAAGGACAATTACCACAATGACCGCCACCAATATTGTAAATGGTCTGCGTACACTGAATTTTTCCATAAAACCACCTGTCGTCGGAGAGAAGGAATCAGGAATGACTCATCTTTCTCTCTTCCAGTTTCTTAAATGCTCTCAATAGTTGTACATTTAATTCATTAACCTTTTTCAGATTATCCGTTCCGAATTCTTCGATAACATCCTCCAGGTATTGAACAACAATTGTCTGACATGCCAGACGCTTTTCCTCACCGGTCTTTGTAATACGGATCAATATCCTTCGGTGATCATCCGGGGATGATTTACGTTCTATAAGTCCTTCCGCTTCCAGACCACGGAGCATCCGGGAGACTGCCTGCGGTGAAAGACCGGTATATTCAACCAGATCAGATACTGCCAGTTCATTATTGTTCCCGCACTGTTTCATGAGGCAATAAATCTTTTCAATAATCGTAAATTTACACTCCGGACCGTCTTTCAGAGCTTGCTCCATGCCTCTTCTGGCCACTTCAGATACTCTGGACGCAGTGATAAAAAAATCGGAGAGTATGCTATCGTTTTCAAAAGGCTCATTCATATAGGTGTCCCCCGAACATTATCGTTCGTTAATATTTAACATTTGTTAATATTTACTCATTTATTCTACTATAAATCATGCTATTTACAAGTAAAATCATTATTAAAGACTTCCGTTTATCACGGAATTCCGGGTTGATCAATTTAACAGAAAAAATAAGAGCTGCCATGCGGCAGCCCTTACACGAAGACAATTATTTGCTTTTCATTCAGATCACACTTTCAGGAAAGAATTCCCGCCATCTCTCTGATGAACTTATTCTTAATTGTTTTATGAATCTCAATTGTCGGATGTACCTGATCCTTCAGGTATGCTGACGGATTCGGTGTGACTCTGTCATGATTTTTTGTCATATAATACTCAAAATCCAGATAATGATAACCGGATTTTCTTACCCACTCCGACATCTTATGGTGTTCTGCATTAAATGCACTGGAATGACTTGCGGATGGCGGAATTGTAGCCAGGATGGGTGTGATCCCGTTTTTCTTCAGAATTTCAATCATTTTCTGCATATTCGCCAGCCATTTGCTATAGTTCGTATCATTCATGCCAAAAGCAAGGATCATGTATTTTGGCTGGTAAATATCCAGTATGTACTGATTGAGCCAATTAAGGCCGTCCGTTGAAGTCGCACCGCCTCTGGCAACAATAGCGGTCTCACCGCTAAGTGCCTCTCTGACGAGAGTAGCGTATCTCTGTTTATAATTGACTGTAAGTGAGCCGCCTTCCGTATAACTGTCCCCTACGATCACAAGATCGCATGCAGAGGGTTTTAAGGAGTAAGCTCTGATTGATGTACCGGAAACAGAACCATCAACATACGTATTGATTTTTCCCCAGGCAAATCCAGCCCCGTAACTCCTGGTAGTGCTCACAGTCTTTCCTGTAGATACCTCTTTCAGGATAGCACTGATCGTTGCCGTATCCTCCTGCTTCAGAATCAGACTGTAGCGTTCTCCGGCTTTCGGTATGATATCACCAAAGTCCACGGGTTTATCGCAAATCGGTAACGTCCGGTCGAAGAGAACATAAGCTCTGAGAATACCCAGTTTTCTGTTTTTCATATCACACATTATTCCGCTCGACGGTTTAATGGAATGATGATACCTCTCCTTCGTGAGATAAAGCACTGAATTCGTATCTTCCAGGGTAAAATTCCAGACATACTGACCGTCCGCGATAAATGTGTCCACACTGCTCCTTACCTCCGGGAGAGTTCCCACAGCATCCCGATTCGTCACATCCTCCAGAACAAATTTCTGAGACACATGGCTGCAATAAGGAAGAAGCATGACCTGACCATCTTTCAGCGTCCAGGCATAACCGGATGTCTTGTTGACAACAGACCATTTTCCGTCGTTATATCTGATCAGGTTCCATCTCTGATAATTCTTATCATTCTGTTTATACATAGAAGCAGCTTCCTTGCCTCCGCTTCCTGCAAAAACAGAGTAATTTACGTTGCTGCCAAGAATCTTAAAATCATCTGCAAATGCCACGAACTTAAATACAGACATAACAGAATAAGTATTCGAATCGCTGTAAAGAGCCGTACCATTCCTGATATAAGAGCCTTTTCCCCTGATACAGCTGTTCGAATCACTCGCCGGATGGATAATGAATTTTTTGCCCGACAGATACCTTGCACTGTTTGTACTTGACGGTACGACGGATGTTTTTACTTTGAGTGTATATCCGAGCTCTGCTTTACCGGCATAATTCCCGATTCCATTCAGGATCACGGTCCCTTTTCCTTTGGCAATGTCCAGACTGTAGGAAATCTTATAATCTCTGTCCCTTTTAATTTCGGAACCGTTTATGAACACTTTTACGGAAGGCTTGTTGAATTCCGCTTTGGAAGTATTATACGAAACTTCCTTATCATATGCGTATTGCGCCATAGCACCCACTATATAGATTTTCGAGGCGTACAGCTCCCACTGCTGAATTCCTTTGCCTTTCTTATTTAATCTGATTTGAGTGCCCTTCATGTCGTTGACCGCAGTCAGGACTAAATTACTGCCTTTCAGTTCAATATAAAATAATCCGTCTTTTTTTTCCAAACGCCATTTCTGAGCATTGGACCTGTTGAGCGTTTTCTGTACGAGGGATGCGTTTTCAGCCGTGCTGTTTGCCGTCAGATACTTTCCGCTGTAAAGGTTCTGTATATAGTAATAGCCTGCTTCTGCTTTTCTGAACCTGAAATTACGTACGTTCGAAAGAGCATAGGTTCCCATGACGATCTGAGCACTATCCGTTTTTGAATTTCCTGAAATAGCGAATACAGATGACTTTGTGCCTGAATTCTTTATTAAGTACAGCCCCTCATTGATCAGGTGATCCGCAATTTTAAAGGTCAGCTGTCTCTGACCGGTATATTCACCGATCCCTGTTACAACAATAGTCCCGGTACCTGAACCCAGTTCTACATTCTTAGTATAATCGATACCTTCCTTCAGGATCTTATTATATAATTCTACTTTTACATCCGGCACATTTACAGAATGATCTGACCTGGCGACCACTTCCGAGGCATATGTATAGGATACTGTGCCGCCGGTCACAAACAATTTTGTACTGGTCAAATTCCATTTCTGAACACCGTATCCAGCTTCGCTTGTGTAAATATTTATGTCTTCAGGCTCAACGCCTGCAGTTATGTATCTCTCTTTATCCTTCGTCAGAATTTTATATGAGCCATCCTGATCATATGAAAGGATCCACTTTTGTTCATCTCCGGAACCAAGCTCTTTCTGTACAACATTATTCTCGTACTCCGTCAGGAACTTTCCTGTATTAATATTTCTTATGTTATAATATCCGTCATCTGTCTTAAGGATCTCAAAAATACGTACATTGGAGCTCACCGCAGAACCCAGCTGAATATTCGTCATATCAGCAGCTGCATTCCCCTTTACACTCATCATCTTCTGTTCAGATCCAAACGGAAGTAAGAAATATAATCCTTCCATGGATCTGGCATTTTCTATCGCTTCCTCAGCCGTGGTCATATCAGAAGGCTGATTACCGACAATTGAATCCGTAGAAGAATCGTCAGGTAATTTTTCTGCTTCAGAATCGTCAGCGATCGGATCACTATCCGGATCAACAGGATCCTTACTGTCATCAATAGGATCACGACTGTCATCGGCAGGATTCCCGGACATAGAATCTCCTGTAAAATCATCGATAGAATCGTCGCTTTCTGATACAGATTCGTCGAATGTCAATTCATCATCCGCTTCTATACTTTCTCCAACAAGTCCTGCCAGTGCTTCCATATCCTGTGGATATTCAATAATAGATTCAGCAGAAACACCGACAGAAAGATGAATGACAGAAAACACCGACAACGCCAGCAATACTATAAAATTTCTGCACAGACTTTTTATGTTCATGTTCTTCCTCCCCGGACTTAATTCAGATCATGCATCCTCGCGGAGTAATTTTGAGCTGAAGAAATTTTGTGATACAAAAAACTCCGAATCAAAATTGATTCGGAGTTGAAGGCGACACCCGGAATCGAACCGGGGATGAAGGTTTTGCAGACCCGCGCCTTACCGCTTGGCTATGTCGCCGTAGTGACCCCAAGCAGGTTCGAACTGCTGTTACCGCCGTGAAAGGGCGATGTCTTAACCACTTGACCATGGGGCCGAAAATATTTACTTTATATTTAAAGTAAGCTCCCCGAGTAGGGCTCGAACCTACAACAACTCGGTTAACAGCCGAGTGCTCTACCATTGAGCTATCGAGGATTATGTGCTACGCACCTTCAAAACCGCATATACAAACCTCTTACTTATTATATAGCATAAATGCTATTTGGTCAAGCCCTCGTCCGATTAGTAACAGTCAGCTCCATGCATTGCTGCACTT
>CAMNDN010000024.1:0-30516 GCA_946535445.1 uncultured Lachnospiraceae bacterium | reverse complement strand
TACAGTGAGATGCTCGGCGCGCGCCTGGACGAGCTGACCGGAGAAATATATGAGGAGGCCGGCGAGGAGTTCAACATCAACAGTCCGAAGCAGCTGGGCACGATTTTGTTCGAAAAGATGAAGCTGCCGGGATCCAAGAAGACCAAGACCGGTTACTCGACCGCTGCGGATGTTCTGGAGAAACTGGCGCCCGATCATAAGATCGTTGCAAATATTCTGGAGTACAGAACGTACTCAAAACTGAAATCTACCTATGCAGATGGTCTGCAGACGAATATTGAGCCGGACGGAAGGATCCGCACGACGTTCAACCAGACGATCACCGCGACCGGAAGGCTGTCGAGTACGGACCCGAACCTGCAGAATATACCGATGCGGGAAGATCTGGGAAGAAGGATCCGAAAGTGTTTTTATCCTGCGGAAGGATGCGTATTTGTCGATGCCGATTACTCTCAGATCGAGCTTCGTGTTCTGGCCCATATGTCGGGGGATGAAAAACTGATTGAAGCATACCGGGAAGCCAAGGATATCCACAGAACGACTGCGTCTCAGGTTTTCCACGTTCCTTTTGATGAGGTCACCGATCAGATGAGAAGAAACGCGAAGGCCGTTAATTTTGGTATTGTATACGGAATCAGCAGTTTCGGTCTTTCACAGGGACTTTCCATATCCAGAAAGGAAGCGCAGGAGTATATTAACGATTATTTCCACACGTATCCCAAGATCAAGGCTTTTCTGGACGGTCTGATCCGTGACGCAAAAGAAAAAGGATACGCGGAATCGCTCTTCGGAAGAAGAAGACCTGTGCCGGAACTCAAATCATCCAATTTCATGCAGCGATCCTTCGGAGAGCGTGTAGCCATGAACAGTCCGATTCAGGGAACAGCAGCGGATATCATTAAGATTGCCATGGTACGCGTTTTTGACCGTCTGAAGGCCGAAGGGATTAAATCGAAACTGATCCTGCAGATACATGATGAACTTCTGATCGAAGCTCCGATCGAGGAGGCGGAAAGAGCCAGAGAAATTCTGGAAGAGGAGATGAAAGCGGCGGCATCTTTGGATGTCGTGCTGGAAACTGACTGTCATATCGGGACAGACTGGTATGAGGCCAAGTAGGCCGGGAGCGTTGCTATGAGAATAATCGGTGTGACAGGAGGAGTCGGTGCCGGAAAGAGCAGTGTGCTGGATTACCTTCATGAGAAATATAATGCGGTGATCGTCCGGCTCGATGATGTGAGCCGGGCACTGCTTGCGAAAGACGGTGGCTGTTATGCCCGGACGATTGAACTGTTCGGGGAGAAAATCGTCAGAGAAGACGGAACGTTGGACCGGGCGGCAATTGCGGGCATTGTGTTCTCAGATCCCGGAATGAGGGAAAAACTTAATGCTCTTGTTCATCCGGCAGTCCGCCGGGAAACGGAACAGCTCGCGGAGAGATGCCGGAAGGAAGGTGTCCTTCTCCTTGTTCTTGAAGCCGCACTTTTAATTGAACAGCATTATGATGAAATCTGTGACGAAATGTGGTATATTTATGCGAGCTCGGAAACGAGGACTAAGAGGCTTGCGGAAAGCAGGGGCTATTCGCGTGAGCGTATAGCGGGCATGATGGCTTCGCAGCTGAGTGATGAGGAATTTCGCTCGAAAGCAACATTTGTCCTCGATAACGACGGTGATTTTGAGAAGACAAAATTGCGGATCGACAGACATTTTGAAGAAGATCCGCCTTTAAAGGAGTGAAGTAAATTTATGAAATTCTGCAGCATATGCAGCGGAAGCAGCGGAAACTGTATTTATGTCGGGAGTGAGAATACATCAGTTCTGGTCGATGTCGGTATCTCAGGCATTCGTGTTGAAAGAGGACTCAATGAATTTGATATGACCACGAAGGACATGGACGGAATCCTGGTGACGCATGAGCACTCGGATCACGTGAAAGGACTCGGTGTTCTTGCCAGACGATACGGAATCCCGATCTATGCGACGGCAGGTACGATCGAGGAGATCCGGAAAAATACTTCTATCGGTAAAATACCACAGGACCTTTTAAGGACGGTCAGGGCCGATGTGAGTTTTGAGATAGGCGACATAAGCATTCTTCCTTTCAGGATTTCTCATGACGCAGCGGAACCGGTCGGATTCCGCCTTGAGAACAGCGGGAAGAAGGCAGCGGTCGCAACGGACATGGGCTGTTACAGTGAGTATACGATCGACCATCTGAGGGGACTGGATGTGCTGCTTCTGGAGTCCAATCACGATGTACATATGCTGGAAGCAGGACGATACCCTTACTATCTTAAGCGAAGGATACTGAGTGATCACGGGCATCTGTCCAACGAGTCTTCCGGGCAGCTGCTCGGGCAGCTCCTGCATGACGGTGTAAAGCATGTATTTCTGGGCCATCTCTCGCAGGAGAATAATTACGAGGCACTGGCCTACCAGACCGTATGCAATGAGGTGACATTCGGGGATAATCCGTTCAAGTCGGATGATTTTGACATTACAATCGCTCACAGAGACAGACCGTCCGAGGCCGTGAACTGGTGAAACGGACAGAGAGGAATTATTATGAAAAAAACAATTATTTCGGTCGTGGGGAAAGATAAAGTAGGAATTATCGCCAAGGTATGCACATACCTTGCAGGAAATAAGATCAATATTCTTGACATTTCACAGACGATCATTGACGGCTTTTTCAGCATGATGATGATCACGGATACATCGAATTCTGATAAGAGTACGAAGGATATCCGCCATGAGCTCCACCAGATCGGTGAGGAGATCGGTGTCGATATTCATGTGCAGCACGAAGATATCTTTGAGATGATGCACCGTATCTGAATCCGGAGGAGAGTATGATCAATATATATGAGGTTTATGAGACCAACAGAATGATTGAACACGAGAATCTTGACGTGAGGACCATCACGTTAGGTATTTCTCTGTTCGACTGCATCAGCGACGACCTCGATACACTGAAAAAGAATATTTATAATAAGATTACAAATGTTGCGGAAAATCTCGTATCCACAGGCAATGAGATTGAAGAGCTGTATGGCATTCCGATCGTGAACAAGCGAATATCGGTCACCCCGATCTCTCTGATCGGAGGAGCGGCCTGCAGGACTCCCGAAGACTTTGTGGAGATCGCCAGGGTTCTTGACGATTGCGCGAAGACGGTAGGCGTCAACTTTCTCGGAGGATACTCTGCGCTTGTATCAAAAGCCATGACAAAGGCAGACAGCCTTCTGATCGAATCCATACCGGAGGCGCTGGCGGTCACAGACCGTGTATGCAGTTCAGTCAATGTCGGGTCAACGAAGACAGGCATCAATATGGACGCTGTAAGGCTCTTGGGGGAAATCGTCAAAAAGACTGCAGAGCGCACTGCCGATCATGATTCGCTCGGCTGTGCGAAACTTGTAATTTTCTGTAACGCACCGGACGACAATCCGTTCATGGCAGGCGCGTTCCATGGGGTGACAGAGGGAGATTCTGTTATCAATGTCGGCGTCTCCGGTCCGGGTGTAGTAAAAGCTGCGCTGGAAAGTTGCAGAGATTCGGATTTCGAGGAGCTTTGTGAGACAATTAAGAAGACCGCTTTCAAGATCACCAGGGTAGGCCAGCTTGTTGCAAGAGAAGCTTCTCAAAGACTCGGTGTTCCTTTCGGTATTGTCGATCTTTCCCTGGCTCCGACACCGGCTGTCGGGGATTCCGTCGCGGACATTCTGAAAGCAATCGGACTGGAACATCCCGGTGCTCCGGGAACAACAGCGGCCCTTGCGCTGCTCAACGATCAGGTAAAGAAGGGCGGCGTCATGGCATCCTCTTATGTAGGTGGTCTTTCCGGTGCTTTCATCCCGGTCAGTGAAGATCAGGGAATGATTGAGGCAGTCATGGCAGGAGCCCTCACGCTTGAGAAACTGGAGGCTATGACCTGCGTATGCTCTGTAGGTCTTGACATGATCGCAATTCCGGGGGATACTTCCGCGGCGACTCTCTCCGGTATTATAGCGGATGAAATGGCGCTTGGCATGGTCAACCAGAAGACGACAGCTGTCCGTCTCATTCCGGCGGTCGGGAAAAAGGTCGGAGATAAAGTGGAGTTCGGCGGACTGCTCGGACATGCACCGATCATGCCGGTCAATACATTCGGATGTGATAAATTTATAGGCCGCAGGGGAAGAATTCCCGCACCGATCCATTCTTTTAAGAACTGACGACCTGTGATGAACTTTTAGAAAAGGAGAATGCAAATGGCAGCAGAAATGAATTACTGCATGACCTGCGGTACAAAACTTGTGAAAAGACATCTGGATGGCGAAGGAGATGTTCCTTACTGTGAAACGTGCGGTGAATTCCGCTTTCCTGTCTTCAATACAGCGGTCAGCATGATCGTCATGAATGAGGATAAGAGTAAGATCGTGCTCATCAAGCAGTACGGCCGCCCGCATTATATTCTTGTTGCAGGTTATGTGAACAAGGGAGAGGACGCAGAGGATGCGGCTGTCAGAGAAGTGAAAGAGGAAATGGGGCTGGATGTCACGAGCATTCACTTTAATCACAGTCATTACTTTGAGCCGTCCAATACATTGATGCTGAACTTTACGGTCACAGTTGCCGGTGATTCACCGAAACCGAACCGTGAGATCGACTCCTATGCCTGGTTCACGCCGGAGGAAGCAAAACAGAATATAAAACCCGGTTCACTTGCCAGAAGGTTCCTTTACTGGTATCTGGACGGGGGAGAGTTTTAATTCCTTAAAGAAGTACCATCAGACTTTAATAAATTTTCGCGACAGTGTATTCTGCACTGTCGCTTTCTTTTTTACCGCCCGGACAGCATTGTAGAGATTGGATACGCGGATTTCCTCTTCGAAGATCTCAAGTTCGGGACCGGTCAGGCCGAACAGGTCTTTCGAAGGCCTTGTAATGACGGGAACGGCGGACTGTTTTGCTACGGCACCGAGAAGTCCCCTTGCGTTCTCTCTGCAGCCGAGAATGTGCGCGAACAGAGGCGTATCCTCCCGTTTTCTGATCCCGAGAGCGATATGCAGAAGAGCTCTGTTGATATGGGTACGGGTAATCGACTTATTCTTCAGTATATCGGCAAATGAACCGAAAGAGGTGCACGCAGACCGATTGTTAAAAATAGCTGCCGCCAGGTCTTCAGACACATCCTGATAGGCTGTGAGAGTCGCAGGGGATGCCGCTCCCCAGATTTTTTCCGCAAGAATGAGAGAGAAATCCTCGTCAGTCACGATGCCTTCCGTACCGACAGAGAGGATCTGCGTGCGGAGGCATTTTTCCGGGATCGCGTCCGAGAGTTCCTGTATACAGCGGAAACAGATGTTGTCTTCTGTGCTGATATTCTCCATGTCAGTGCTGAGAAAACGGGAGGATCGTACATTTTCCTCGATCACAGCCCGGACAGCGGAAGCCGAGGCGTATTTTTCGACGGATGTCTGATCATTATGTCCCGGTCCGATCCTTCGGACAGTCACAGGTTCAATATCAGAAGCCGTGCCGAGGAGTGCTTTTATATACTCCACCCCCAGAATATTGTTTGGCTGGGACAGAATACCTGCGTAAACGGGGGCAGCAAGCGCCCTTGATCTGGGAAAGGACATTCCTTCACGCTGGAATCTGCGCAGTTCTTCCTGAAATCCCGAGGTCTCGGAGGAAAGGAAGCGGGCGCAGGAATGAAGTTCATCTATGCTGCCGCACTCCGATCCGAAAACGAGATAATCGACTACATGAAGAGCATTCAGCAGCCGGATCGATAACAGCGCGTAATTCTCTGCGGAGGATGTGCAGTACCTTGTCGGCATCGCAAGGACGAGATCGGCGCCGCCCTCCAGAGCTGCCCTGCATCTTGTATGTCGGTCCAGGATGGCCGGAACACCGCGCTGAACATAGTCTCCGCTCATCAGAACGATGACGTGATCACATCCGGTAAGCTCTTTAGCTGCCCGCATTATTTCTGCATGTCCGTTGTGGAAAGGATTAAATTCGGCTATGACGGCCGCTGTTTTCATGTATACCTCCGAACTTAGTACAGATGTACAAAATTTAGTACCTTAATTGTTATAATTCTACCACATAAGCTATTGTTTGGAAATTTTTTCAAGTGTATAATGACGATAGTACACGTTATCTGCAAGATGTGACATTTGTTGAAAGGAGATGCAGAGATGAGTTTTATAGATCAGATCAAAGCTCGCGCAAAAGAAAATGTTAAGACGATCGTTCTTCCGGAATCAGAGGATATCCGTACATACAAGGCTGCAGAGCAGGTCTTAAAAGACGGTTTTGCGAAGATAATCATTATCGGAAGCGAAGAAGAAATCGCTGCCAACAAGCAGGATTGTGATATCACAGGCGCTGTGATCGTAGATCCGGCCAAGTCCGAGAAGACTGCGGCCTATATTGACAAACTGGTCGAACTTCGTCAGAAAAAGGGTATGACGAAAGAGAAAGCTACAGAAATCCTTCTTACTTCCTATACATATTACGGTGTTATGATGGTCAAGATGGGCGACGCTGACGGTCTTGTCTCCGGTGCCTGCCATTCAACAGCTGATACACTTCGTCCGAGCCTTCAGATCCTGAAGACTGCTCCGGGCACGAAGCTTGTTTCTTCTTTCTTCCTTATGAATGTTCCGGACTGTGAATTTGGCAATAACGGAACATTTGTCTTCTCCGACTGCGGACTTAATCAGAATCCAACAGCTGAGGAACTCGCTGCAATCGCCAAATCCTCCGCTGAATCCTACAGAGCGCTTACCGGTGATGAGCCGCGCGTCGCAATGCTTTCCTATTCCACAATGGGTTCCGCAAAACATGATGATGTAACAAAGGTCCAGGAAGCGACCAGGATCGCGAAGGAAGCTTATCCGGAACTGGCTCTTGACGGTGAGATGCAGCTTGACGCGGCAATCGTACCTTCTGTCGGCGAGTTCAAGGCTCCGGGAAGCCCGGTAGCAGGCCATGCCAACACGCTTATTTTCCCGAACCTCGATGCAGGAAACATTGGCTACAAGCTGGTCCAGAGACTTGCTAAAGCCGAAGCCTACGGTCCGATGTGCCAGGGTATCGCAAAGCCTGTCAACGATCTTTCCCGCGGATGCTTCGCAGAAGATATCGTTGGTGTTATCGCTATTACAGCTGTACAGGCTCAGATCCAGGACTGATCGATCACGAACAATACTCTAAGCTATAAGGAAGGAAATAAAAATGAAAATCTTAATCATCAATGCAGGAAGCTCCTCACTCAAATATCAGCTGATCGATACAGCAGATGAGTCTGTAAAAGCCAAAGGTCTCTGTGAGAGAATCGGTATTGACGGTTCCATGCTCACACATAAGGTCCCGGGCAAGGAAGATTATGCTGTAGAAGCTCCGATGCCGACCCACAAGGAAGCTATTAAGCTTGTCCTTGATGCGCTGGTAGATGCCGATCACGGCGTTGTAGCGAGTATCGATGAGATCTCCGCAGTAGGTCATCGTGTACTTCACGGCGGACTTAAGTTCACAGAGTCTACTCTGGTCGATGCGAAAGTCAAGGAAGTCATCAAAGAGTGCTTCCCGCTCGGCCCGCTTCACAATCCGGCAAATCTCATGGGTATCGAAGCCTGTGAAGCTGCTATGCCCGGCAAGCCGAACGTTGCTGTATTCGATACAACATTCGGTATGGCTATGGAGCCCTATGCTTATCTCTATGGTATTGACAAGAAGTATTATGAGAAATATTCCATCCGCCGTTACGGTTTCCACGGCACGAGCCATATGTTCGTTTCCGGTGAGACGATCAAGTTCGGAAATCTTCCGGAAGGCAATCAGAGAGTAATCGTATGCCATCTTGGCAACGGCGCTTCCATTTCCGCGAGCAAAGGCGGAAAGTGCCAGGATACATCCATGGGACTTACCCCACTTGAGGGCCTGATCATGGGAACTCGTTCAGGCGATATGGATCCGGCTGTTGTTCAGACGATTGCCAACGGAGAAGGTATTTCTGTCGATGAGGTCCTTACGATCCTCAATAAGAAGTCCGGTGTTCTGGCTATGTCCGGTGTATCTTCTGACTTCCGTGATCTGGAGTCTGCTGCAGAAGAAGGCAACGAAGGCGCGAAGCTTGCCCTTCAGGCTTTCAAGTATCGCGTAATCAAGTACATCGGCGCATATACCGCAGCTATGAACGGCGTCGACGCGATCACATTCACCGGCGGTATCGGCGAGAACGATGGTGCCGTACGTGCTGACGTATGCGCGAACCTTGCTTATCTCGGCATCAAGATCGATCCTGAGAAGAATGCGATCCGCGGCAAGAAGGTCGAGATCTCCACACCGGATTCCAAGGTGAAGGTTTTCGTTATCCCGACGAACGAAGAGCTTGCCATTGCGCGTGAGACCGTTCGTGTGGCAGGACTTGCATAAGAACAAGAGACAGGGAGATCGGCATTATCAAAAAAAACTATTGACAAGCCTGATACTCCGTATGTATAATGGTCGAAGTGTCTAAAGGATAAGGAGGTGGTACCGATGTCCATTTGTCCAAAGAACAAACATTCAGCTGCAAGACGTGACAAGTCAAGAGCAAGTCACTGGAAGATGGCTAAGTCAACATTAGTCAAGTGCAGCAAGTGTGGCGCATTAATGATGCCGCATCGCGTCTGCAAGGCCTGCGGATCTTACAATAAAAGAGAGATCGTAAAACAGGACACAGACTAATTATGTAATTATTGTTGTGCACGACAATGGTTATAGTTTTCGAAGAGCAGACCAGGAGGCTGCCGCCGATGACCGGCGGCAGCTTTTTTGATACCGTTGATATATGACGGCTGCATGCGGAGATCTGGTCCTTTCGTGTCAGCCGTACATGTTCAAATTCAGTGACCGAAGCAGACGCCGAATGGAGGTATGAAATGGAATTACAGAAGTTAAAGGAAATTACTGCCGGCATTCTCAATATTTCTGTTGATATGATCACAGAAAAGTCTTCTTTTTATGATGATCTTGGAGCAGACTCTCTGGATTTGTTCCAGATCCTGACGACTATGGAAGATACTTTCGATGTGGATATTGCCGAAAAAGGACTTGAGTATTTTCATACCGTAGGAGATGCGGCGCGTGCTCTGGCCGCTGCCAGATAATAATACAGCGGAGAAAAAATGAAGAAAATGAATTTATCGGAGCTCGAGGAGAGGATCGGATACCAGTTCCATGACCGGTCCCTGCTCGAGCTTGCAGTGACACATACTTCTTATGCCAATGAGCACCGCCGGGAACATACCGCTCACAATGAGAGACTGGAGTTCTTAGGCGATGCGGTGCTTGAAACCGTCAGTTCGGAATATCTGTACAGAAAGTATCCCGATCTTGGGGAGGGAAAACTGTCCAAGATGCGGGCCAGCATGGTCTGTGAGCCATCGCTCGCCATTGTGGCAAAACGCATGGGACTTCCTGCTTTTCTCAGACTCGGAAGAGGTGAGGAGTCGATGGGAGGTCGTGAAAAGGATTCCATAACGTCTGATGCGGTCGAGTCGGTGATCGGAGCAATCTATCTCGATTCGGGATTTGAATCCGCGAAGGAGTTTATTTTAAAACATATTCTTACAGATCTGAAGACAGAAGAACTCTACTATGACAACAAGACACGTCTCCAGGAATATGTGCAGGAGCGGGGAATGAAGCTTGAATACGTACTTGTCTCCGAGCAGGGACCGGATCATATGAAGGTATTTCGTATTTCCGCGGTCATTGACGGGGAATCCTACGGAGTCGGAGACGGACGGACCAAAAAAGCGGCTTCTCAGAACGCGGCACGAGCAGCATTGGAGAGATTATGTATTTAAAACGTATTGAAATGCAGGGATTCAAATCATTTGCAAATAAAATGCTCTTTGAATTCCATGAAGGCATTACCGGTATCGTAGGACCGAACGGGAGCGGAAAGTCAAATGTCTCTGACGCAGTGCGCTGGGTACTCGGAGAACAGAGCGCAAAACAGCTCCGCGGCGGGAATATGCAGGATGTAATATTTGCCGGAACAGAAACAAGAAAACCGCAGAGCTATGCCTCTGTATCCATTACTTTTGACAATTCCGATCATGCCCTGGATATCGATTTTGAGGAAGTGACCGTCACAAGACGGCTCTATCGTTCGGGGGAAAGTGAATACAAGATCAATAATTCGACTGTCCGACTGAAAGATATCCATGAACTTTTTTATGATACAGGTATCGGTAAGGAAGGCTATTCCATTATCGGTCAGGGGCAGATCGAGAAAATCATTTCCGGAAAGGCAGACGAGCGCAGGGAGCTGTTCGATGAGGCAGCAGGCATCGTTAAATTCAAGAGAAGAAAGAACGCGACTCTGAAAAAGCTTGCGGATGAACAGACGAATCTCGTACGAGTCAATGATATCCTGACGGAGATATCCGGACGTCTCGGACCACTGAAAAAGCAGAGTGAGGTAGCCAGAATATATCTGGATAAGCGGGAGACACTGAGAGATCTGGATGTCAATCTGTTCCTGATCGATAACGAAAGAATCGGAAAAGAGCTCGAAGAGACGACAGAGAAAGTAAAGATCGCAGATGATGAGATCAGACAGGTCACGGAAGATCTGGAGAAGACGAAGGAAGAGTATCTGCGTCTGGACGGAGAGATTTCCGTAATCGACGGGAATGTATCGGAACTCACGGAACAGACTTCCAGAAACCGGCTCATGCAGCAGCAACTCCAGGGTCAGGTCGATCTGCTCAATGAACAGATCAATACTGTGAAACAGAACAGTGAGCATTTCCTGAACAGAAGAAATAATATCATTGAAGAGAAAAAAAAGAAGAGTGATGAGAAGGCTTCCTTAGTACAGGAATTGAGGAATCTTGATCAGGAATATGGGGCAAAGCGAAGACTTCGGAAGAAAGAGGAAGATGAGCTTGCACGTATTGACCGGAAGCTCTCTTCCCTCAATGAAGATATCAGCAGAGCGAAAAACGATATCATCCGCAACCTGAACGGCAGGACCAACGTAAAAGGAAAGATGCAGCGCTATGATGCGATGCTCGAGCAGATCGCCATCAGAAAATCTGAGCTGGATAACCGCATGCTTCGCTTCAGCGAGGAGGAGAACGAGGCGATTGAAAAGCGGAAGAAAGCGGAGGAAAATCTGAAAGGAATCAGAGCGCATATAGAGGCTCTGCGCAATCAGTCAGCTTCTCTGGAAGAGCAGGTGGCGGAACTGCAGAAAGAAATTCGTGATGAAAATCAGAATCTGGATAATTTACAGAGAAATTTTCACAGGGATTCTTCCCGTCTTGATTCGCTCCGCACGATCAGTGAGCATTACGAGGGATATGGCAACGCGATCCGGAAGGTCATGGAGCAGAAGGATCGAAATCCGGGCATACACGGCGTTGTCGCAGATCTTATTTCAACGGAACAGAAATATGAGACGGCAATCGAGACAGCTCTCGGCGGAAGCATTCGCAACATAGTGACGGACAATGAGAGCACGGCCAAGTATCTCATTGAATATCTAAAACTGAATCATTTCGGACGCGCCACCTTTCTGCCCCTCACCAATGTAAAAGGCAGGAAAGGCTTTGACCGCCGGGATGTGCTGAAAGAAAACGGCGTAATCGGAATAGCAGCGGATCTGGTCAGCTGCAGTTCCATTTATGAAGATCTGTCCAGGCAGCTTCTCGGCAGGACGATCGTTGTTGATACGATTGATAACGCGATCAGACTGGGCAGAAAATACAGCCATTCTCTGTATATGGTCACTCTTCAGGGAGAATCATTTTCACCCGGCGGATCGATCACAGGCGGTGCTTTTCGTAATAAAGAAAATCTGCTCGGCCGAAAGCGAGAGATAGAGGAGCTGGAAGTCAGTGTAAAATCCATCCGTAATGAGATGGAAAAATCGCAGACGCTTATTGAGCAGAAGAGAGAGGAAAGAAATCGTCTGCGGGATGAACTCGTCAAAATCGGCGGAAAGATCCATGGAGAATCCATTCGGGAAAACACTTCTGAGATGTCCCGGAAACAGGCCGATGATCAGATACGCATGAATCATATCGATCGGAGCGCTCTTGACAGGGAAAGCACGGAGATCGAACGCCAGATCGGAAAGATCCATGACTCATCATCCTCTATTGAGAAAGAGCTGCTGGAATCGGAAAAAGCAGAACAGAGACTTCACCAGTATGCAGCCGAGCTGGAGGCAGATACTCTTGAACTTCAGGGCGATAGAGAAAAACAGGCCGGTGCGGTTGAAAAGATCCATATGGCGGTGGCTTCTATTGAACAGAAAAGAGGGTTCCTTTCCTCCAATATAGAACGTATTGATTCGGAATTAAATGCACTGACAGAGGAAGATGAAGGCATAACGGTAAACCTTGAAGCCGGTGCAAGAGAAACGGATGCCAAGCGTGAAGATATCAGGAAGATAAAAGAGACGATCGAAGCGGCGAAGCAGGAAGCGGAAAAAGACAGCGGGAAAATCGCAGAGCTTCAGAAAAAGAGGGAAGAACTGTCCGTCCTTCACAGAAAGTCGTTCACAAAACGGGATGAGCTTTCCGACAAAATATCGAAACTCGATAAAGAAAGTTTTCGCCTGCATTCGCAGAAGGAGAAGATGGAAGAATCGCTGGAAAATGCCATCACGCACCTCTGGGAAGAATATGAACTGACGCCAAACCAGGCCAAGAAATATCGCAGTGATGAGCTCACGGACAGGCAGTCGATCCGAAAATCTCTTGCCAAAGTAAGGGATGAGATCAAAAAGCTCGGAAATGTCAATGTAAACGCAATTGAAGAGTACAGGGAACTGGTGGAAAGACATACCTTTATGTCTGCACAGCATACGGATCTTGTCGAGTCGGAAAAGACGCTGATGGGAATCATTGAGGAGCTGGACAAGGGGATGCGTAAACAGTTCCAGGAGAAATTTTCTGAGATCAACCGGGAATTCGACCGCGCGTTCCGTTCACTGTTCGGCGGCGGAAAAGGGCGGCTTTTGATCGACAGCGAATCGGATGTACTGGAAGCGGCGATCACGATCATAGCGGAACCGCCGGGCAAGAAGCTTCAGAATATGATGCAGCTCTCAGGCGGAGAAAAATCCCTGACTGCGATTGCCCTTCTGTTCGCGATCCAGAATATGAAACCATCGCCGTTTGCACTTCTGGATGAGATCGAAGCTGCGCTTGATGACAACAATGTTTCGCGATTTGCAGACTATCTGCACAAGTTGACAAAGAACACGCAGTTCATTATTATTACCCATAGGCGGGGAACGATGGCGTCCTGTGACAGATTATACGGTATTACCATGCAGGAGAAGGGTGTCTCGGCCATGGTCTCTGTAAATCTGATCGAGGATAAACTTTCATCATAAAAGGCATTAACGGAGGAGAGTATGGGATTTTTTGACAAGCTGGTAAAAGGTCTCACGAAAACAAGGGATAATGTTTCGACCAATGTGAACCAGGTCTTCTCATCGTACGATAAGATCGATGACGAATTCTATGAGGATCTTGAAGAAATCATGATCATGTCCGACATGGGCATCCGAACGACAGACGAGATCATTGAGAATCTTAAGAAAAAGGTAAAAGAGCAGCATATAAGAAGTGCTCAGGAGTGCAAAGAGCTGCTGAAAGATACAATAAAGGAACAGATGAGGGTGAACGATTCTGATTTTGCGTTTGAGAATCAGAAAACGGTTCTTCTCATGATCGGAATTAACGGAGTCGGGAAAACGACAACAGTCGGTAAGCTTGCCAATCTCTATCGGACGATGGGGAAAAAGGTCCTGATCGCGGCAGCGGATACTTTCCGTGCGGGCGCAATTGAACAGCTGGTCGTATGGGCGCAGAGGGCTAAGGTCCCGATCATCACCGGACCGGAAGGCGGTGATCCGGGTGCGGTCGTCTATGATGCTATTCAGTCTGCCAAGGCGAGAGATACGGACATGCTCATTATTGATACGGCAGGACGACTTCACAACAAAAAGAATCTCATGAAAGAGATGAGCAAGATTTATAAGATCCTTGCGAGAGAATATGGCTTTGCTCATATTGAGACCCTTCTTGTTCTGGATGGTACGACCGGTCAGAATGCGCTTCAGCAGGCAAGGGAATTCGAGGAGACGACCGCGATCACCGGTATTGTCCTGACGAAACTCGATGGCACTGCTAAAGGCGGTGTCGCAATTGCGATACAGTCTGAACTTGGCTTCCCGGTCAAGTATATTGGCGTAGGGGAAGGAATTGATGACATGCAGAGATTTAATTCAGACGAATTCGTAGACGCACTTTTTGCGGAAGAGGAATAAAGTAGTACATTTATGGAAAACAGACAGGAAAACAAGATGGGTGTAATGCCTGTCAAAAAACTGATCATCACCATGTCGCTTCCGATGATGGCTTCAATGCTTGTACAGGCACTCTACAACATCGTGGACAGCATATTCGTCGCCCGGCTCAGTGAGGAGGCTCTTACATCTGTAACGCTTGCTTTTCCTCTTCAGAATATGATGATCGCAGTTGCTTCGGGAACAGGTGTCGGTGTAAACGCGCTGCTCTCCAAGGCTTTGGGGGAGAAGAAATTCGAACGCTCCGATAAAGCGGCCAATATGGCCATTTTACTGTCGTTCTGCAATTATATTTTATTTCTTCTGATCAGCCTTCTCGTCGCCGGACCTTTTATATACAGTCAGACGCAGGACCCGGTCGTAGCTGGAGAAGGCATAACGTATTTAAAGATCGTTACCGGTCTTTCTATGGGTCTTATGTGCCAGGTCATGTTCGAGCGCCTGCTCCAGTCGACCGGTCGGACTGTTTACAGTATGATCAGCCAGATGACCGGTGCGATTATTAACATCATTCTGGATCCGATCATGATTTTCGGCTATTTCGGAATGCCGGCATTCGGTGTCGCAGGGGCGGCTTATGCGACCGTAATAGGACAGAGTGCAGCCGCGCTTATCGGACTTATTTTGAATATCCGGTATAACAGTGATATCAGATTTTCTCTGAAATCCGTCATGAGCCCGGACCGGAGGATCATAGGGCACATATATCAGGTAGGTGTTCCGTCCATTTTGATGATGTCGATCGGATCCCTTATGACGTATCTGATGAACCGCATCCTGATCACCTTCTCCAATACGGCCACGGCTGTTTTTGGCGTTTACTTTAAGCTGCAGAGCTTCTTCTTTATGCCTGTTTTCGGATTGAATAACGGTCTGATCCCTGTCCTCGCGTATAACTATGGGGCAAGAAAGAAAGACAGAATAGATGAAGCCCTGAAATTCTCCATGATCCTGGCTGTTTCCATTATGTTGATCGGCACGCTTCTGTTCCATCTGATGCCGGAAAAACTGCTGGAGCTGTTCAATGCGCAGGAAGACATGATAGAGATCGGTGTGCCTGCTCTCAGAATAATCAGTCTTAACTTCCCGATCGCGGCGACGTGTATCGTGATGGGATCTATTTTTCAGGCTTTCTCAAGAAGCATTTATTCGTTGATCGTATCGATCGCCAGACAGATCATCGTTCTGATCCCTGTCGCCTGGCTGCTCTCCAGGACCGGTGTCGTGACGAATGTCTGGTGGGCGTTTCCGATCGCGGAGATCGTTTCGCTCATTCTGTCCGTCTTTTATTTCAGAAAGCTTTACGGTGAGGTCGTAGGGCCTATGTGAGTACGTTTTAATCGTATATTTCTCAATAAAACTAAGCTCTGATGAATAATAAAAAACTTCCCGCTTCATTTCGAAGGTCCGGTCGTAATCATAAGATTTCTATCGATTCATGATAAGACTGTTCGAAAATGAAATATGGGAAGTTTTTGTTTTTCTTTTATTCTATTCAGCCCAGAACAGCTTTTGCTATATCCGCTCCCGATTTTGCGTCTTTGGAGTAGAAATCCGCACCGATTTTTCTGGCATAATCCTCCGTGAGCACAGCCCCGCCGACCATGATCCTGCAGTTTACGTTGTGATCGCGAAGGAGCCGGATCGTCTCCTCCATGGAGCCGAGAGTCGTCGTCATGAGGGCGGAGAGACCCACAAGCCTTACATCCTGCTCAACAGCTGTTTCCAGGATCAGCTGAGGATCGACGTCTTTGCCGAGGTCTATGACCTCGTAGCCGTAATTCTCGAGAATGACTTTCACGATATTCTTTCCGATATCATGGATATCTCCCTTGACCGTTGCCAGAATGATTTTCCCTTTGGTATTTGAAACAGTTCCGCTCTCGGCAAGTTTGGTCCGGATCACATCAAAACATTCTTTTGCGACATCTGCCGCCAGGATCAGCTGCGGCAGAAAGATTTTTCCTTTTTCGAACCGCTCGCCGATAACATCCAATGCCGGAATGAGAATTTCATTTATAATGTTCATGGCCTCAGTTTGGTCGAGAAGTCCTGCAGTCAGTACCCGTCCTTCTTTTTTCATACCTGTTTCCATCGCTTTCAGAATGCCGGCTCCTTCGGGCGTGGCCAGTCCGGATGCGATGTTTTCTTCTGCCGGGATCCCTTTCCTGCCGCTCTTTTCGGCGAGCGTGTGCCGTTCGGGTATGTCTCCGTCGGAATCCGGAACGACTGCTGCAAGAGTATTCTTCAGAAAGGCATTTCTTGCCTCAGCCAGTGCCTTACAGCTTTCGCAAGTGCAGTCTGTGGGGTGACCTGCGGGAGCGGACAGTATGGAAGAATAGGTCTGTTTCAGAGAGCTGAGCTCTGTCTGGGATGTCCTCAACGCTTCCTTCGTTCTCTTCAAAGTCTGCGTTTCCGGCTCATGTTCCTGAGAATAGGCAATGTAATCAAGAGAATTGACATCTTTTCCCGACAGGACCTTGTATGCTTTGAATGCCCACATCATCGACGGGAGATTGGGATTCATGATCGGAAGATCAAGTCCGGCATTCAGTGCCATTGTGAGGAAGGACGTGTTGATCGTGAGTCGGTTCGGGAGACCGAACGAGATGTTCGACACACCGAGGACCGTCGATAGTCCGAGCTCTGTCTTCACGCGGTGCACAGCCTTCAATGTTTCCGCTGCGGCAGCCTGTTCTGCCGAGACGGTGAGAACGAGACAGTCTATAAAGATATTCTCCTTCTTTATTCCGTAGGAGAGAGCTTTGTTCATGATTTTTTCCGCGATCCTGAATCGTCCTTCTGCTGTTTTGGGTATGCCGTTCTCATCCAGAGTGAGACCGACAACAGAAGCACCGTATCTGGCTATGAGCGGAAGGATCCGGTCCATTACGGCTTCTTCACCGTTCACCGAATTGACGATCGGCTTACCGTTATAGACACGAAGAGCAGCTTCAAGAACTTCAGGTTTGGTCGAATCGATCTGCAGCGGCACATCGATGACGGACTGGATCGCCATGATCGTTTTGACCATCATTTCCTTTTCATCTATGCCGGGCGCTCCCACGTTGACATCTAGTATATCGGCTCCTGCTTCGACCTGCTCAATGGCCTGACCGAGAATGTAATCCATGTCTCCCTCTGTAAGAGCCTGTTTAAAGCGCTTTTTACCGGTCGGGTTGATACGCTCGCCGATTACGCGCGGTTCATTGATGACTATGGTCTTAAGAGGCGTACATACAGCAGGTGTGTCAATGTGCTCCGGATTCCTGCCGCAGTCTGTATGATCGGCATGAAGCATTTCGGCCAGTTTCCGTATATATTCCGGATTTGTTCCGCAGCATCCTCCAAGAATACGGACTCCGCAGGGAAGCATCTGCTTTGTGACTTCCGCAAATTCATCCGGAAGAACATTGTAGGTATTGGTCACCGGATCCGGCAGCCCCGCATTTGGTTTCACAATGATCGGAATCGTTGTCCAACGCGAAATCTCCCGCACGATCGGAATAAGATCCCTGGGTCCGAGAGAACAGTTGACGCCGAGCGCGTCGACACCGAGTCCTTCCATTGTAAGGCACATTGAAGAGACGGAACATCCTGTGAAAGTGCGCATGTTCTCTTCAAAGGTCATGGTGACAAATACCGGCATGGCGGAGTTTTCCTTTGCTGCCAGAACGGCAGCTTTCGCCTCATAGAGATCGGTCATGGTCTCTATGACTATCAGATCGGCTCCGGCATCCCGCCCGGATTCCACCATTTCCCGGAAGATATCGTAGGCATCTTCGAAGGAGAGCGAACCGGTCGGCCAGAGAAGCTGACCGATGGGTCCGATGTCAAGTGCAACGAGAGTGTCCGTGCCCTCTGCGGCTTCTCTTGCGTTTCCGATTGCAGAACGAATAAGCTCATCCACAGAGAAACCGGAGTCGGCCATCTTAAAGCGGTTGGCTCCGAATGTATTTGCATAAACGATCTGAGAGCCGGCACTGATATATTGGCGGTGTATGTCAATGATCCATTCAGGCTTCAGAATGTTGAGCGTCTCGGGAATCGTTCCGAGAGCCATGCCTTTTTGCTGAAGCATGGTGCCCATGCCGCCATCGAGGATCGTATAACGATTTTCCAATAATTCTTTTACAGTCATATAGAATCCCTGCCTTTCGATTTCTCACTGACTTGAACTACCCACATGCAGTCATGCCTGACAGCTGGTCCCGGATCTTCTGAAACTGCAGCTGTCGCGAAGCGTACAGATTGCACATGTTTTGCGTTCCCCGGGCCCGATTTTCTCTCCAAGCCCTATCACACAGGTGACAGATTTCGAGGGGGTCAGCATAAGTGCTGGACTCACGCATACCCCGATTCTTTTTGGCGCATCCAGGATATCCAGAAATGTTCCCTGATATTTCAGAGGAAAATCTCCGTAACCGAGCCCGAACCTCCAGGTATGCTGCATGCCCGGAAAAGACCGGAGGATTTCGGACTCCGCCTTATCACAGACCTGCTCCACTGCAGCTGACGCGAGAGCATCGATCATCATTGCCTCCGCCATTCCGGTCAGCTGTCTTCGGCGGATCAGCCTGTCGACACGTTCGGAAAGTGTCGCGCAAAGGAGAATGATCTGTGTACATCCCGAGAGATGCGCTTTTATGGACTTACCTTCCAGACAGAAGGAGGATCCGGGAATCTGTCCGTTTTCAAGCGGAAAAACGCGATAAATATACCTGCAGTCCAGTTCCTTTATCAGATCCGTCTCACATCTGTCGAGGAGAACTGATGAGACAGCATCCGGGTCGGACTTATAGCCAAGATAGCGCAGCGCTTCGCTTTTATTAATTTCAGTGAGAGTAATTTTTCCGATATTCATAATGGTTATGATACTATAACATCGAATTAAAAACCATAGTCAAGTAAAAAGCCGTCCGATCAAGCAGGAAAAACCTGCCGTCGAACGGCTTTCTTTTCTTTAGTTCTGGTTATTCATCCGCTTTTCAGCGGTCGTAAGCATCAGCTTGATCCTGTTCAGCTGGTTGACTTCGGAGGCACCCGGATCGTAGTCGACCGCGGCTATATTGGCCTCAGGATATCTGTTCCGCAGTTCCTTGATCACGCCCTTCCCGACGATGTGGTTCGGCAGGCATGCGAACGGCTGGATGCATACGATGTTCGGCACACCCGCCTGAATAAGTTCAAGCATCTCACCGGTAAGGAACCAACCTTCTCCTGTCTGGTTGCCGGTCGAGGCGATTGGGGACGCCATCTTGGCCAGCTGCTCAATATCTGCTGAAGGAGTAAAATGTTTGCTCTTGGCATATTCCCTGTTCGCTGCGGCACGAAGTTTCGTTACTGCCCAGATGCCCACATTTGTTGCAAGTTTTGTCTTCTTGGCAAATCCGAGATTCTCGACCTTGAAATTCAGGTTGTAGAACGAATAGTTGAAGAAATCGATCAGATCAGGTACGACAGCCTCCGCTCCCTCTTTTTCCAGAAGTTCAACAAGATGATTGTTGGCGGCCGGGGAGAATTTGACAAGTATTTCCCCGACGATACCGACTCTCGGCTTCTTTTCATCCGTGATCGGGAGATTATCAAAGTCTCGTATGATCTCACGGCACAGAACGTAGAATTCCGGCAGAGAACAGTGCTTTTTTTTCAAATACCTGACACAGACCGCATTCCACTGCTCATATTTCCTGTTGGCAGAACCTTTCACCCGCTCATATGGCCTCATGCGGTACAGGCATTTCATCAGAATATCGCCGAGTACGACGGAATAGGCCAGACGCGTGAGAGTAGGCAGTGTGATCTTAAATCCGGGCTGCGGTTCAAATCCGTTGAAGTTCAGGGAGAGGACAGGAACATATTCCAGCCCGGCCTTCTTCAGAGCTCTTCGAATAAAGCCGATATAGTTCGATGCGCGGCATCCGCCGCCTGTCTGTGACATGACGACAGCTACTTTGTGCGTATCATACTTGCCGGACAACAGGGCATCCATGATCTGCCCGATGACGAGCAGAGACGGATAGCAGGCATCGTTATTGACGTACTTGAGACCCATGTCGATTGCATGGCGGTTGTCATTGGAAAGAACTTCGAGATGAAAACCGCCTGCGTTGAAAGCAGGTTCAAGCAGTCTGAAGTGGATCGGTGACATCTGAGGACAAAGGATCGTGTATTCCTCGCGCATTTTCTCGGTAAAAATCATACGCTTGAATTCGGAGGAGATGATCTTTCTCGGACTTGCGTCGCCGCTCTTTTTCTGCTGTTTTCTGACCCTGATGGCAGCGAGAAGAGAACGCACCCTGATCCTCGCTGCACCGAGGTTATTGACTTCATCAATTTTAAGGCAGGTATAAATCTTTCCGCTCTGAGAAAGTATTTCCTGTACCTCATCCGTTGTGACCGCGTCCAGACCGCAGCCGAAAGAATTCAGCTGGATGATATCCAGATTCTCTGTCGTTTTGACGTAGTTGGCGGCGGCATAAAGCCTGGTATGATACATCCACTGGTCATTTACCCTGATCGGTCTCTCGATCGACGCCAGATGGGAGATGGAATCCTCGGACAGGACTGCCATTCCGTAGGAATTGATCAGTTCCGGTATGCCATGATTGATTTCCGGGTCAATGTGATACGGTCTGCCCGCCAGGACAATCCCGTGTCTGCCCGTATCTTTCAGGTATTTTAAGGTCTCCTCGCCTTTTCTGCGAATGTCTTTACGGCTGTGGAGCAGTTCTTTCCAGGCTGCCGAACCGGCCGCTTTGACTTCGGATTTCGGAATATCACTGAAGATATCCACAAGACGGTCGACGAGTATTTTTTCGTTCGTAAATGCAAGGAACGGATTCAGGAAGCGAATCTCCGGGTTCTTCAGCTCCTCCACATTGTTTTTGATATTCTCAGCATATGAAGTGACAATCGGGCAATTATAGTGATTGACAGCTTCCTTGAACTCATTTCGCTCATAGGGAACACACGGATAGAATATAAATTTGATCCCCTGCCTGAGCAGCCAGCTGACGTGGCCATGGGCAAGCTTTGCCGGATAGCATTCCGACTCGCTGGGAATGGATTCGATTCCGAGCTCGTATATTTTTCTGCTGGAAGTGGGAGAGAGGACGACCTCATACCCCAGATTCGTAAAGAATGTGTACCAGAACGGATAGTTCTCGAACATATTCAGGACTCTCGGGATACCTACTTTTCCCCGCGGAGCATCTTTTAACGGTTCGTAACCGAAAATTCTCTGATACTTGTATTCATAGAGGTTCGGCAGATTGTCCTTGTTTTTCTTCATGCCGATGCCTTTTTCGCAGCGATTGCCGGAAATAAAACGTCTTCCGCCTGAGAATTTATTGATTGTCAGACGACAGTTGTTCGTACAACCATGGCATCTTCCCATCGATGTTTTGTACGTGAAAGCGTTGATATCATCGATCGAGAGCATGGAAGATTTCTTTCCTTCAACAGCCCGTTCTCTGGCGATCAGGGCAGCACCGAACGCACCCATGATACCGGCAATATCGGGACGGATGACATGGCAGTCGGCTATCCGCTCGAAACTGCGGAGGACCGCATCGTTATAGAAGGTACCTCCCTGAACAACGATGTTTTTGCCAAGCTCCGACGCGTCGGATACCTTGATGACCTTATACAGCGCATTCTTGATGACAGAGTATGCGAGACCGGCGGAAATATCGGCTACCGTAGCACCTTCTTTCTGGGCCTGCTTTACCTTGGAATTCATGAAAACGGTACAGCGGGTGCCAAGGTCAATGGGATGTTCGGCAAAAAGGGCTGCCTTTGCAAAATCCTGGACCGAGTAATTAAGCGTTTTCGCAAAATTCTCGATAAAGGACCCGCAGCCGGATGAGCATGCCTCATTCAGCATGACATCATCGACGGCATGATCCTTGATCCGGATACACTTCATATCCTGTCCGCCGATATCGAGAATACAGTCCACATTGGGATCAAAGAAAGAGGCAGCATAATAATGAGAAATAGTCTCGACCTCTCCTTCGTCCAGCATTAAGGCGGATTTTATCAGAGCTTCTCCGTAGCCGGTAGAACAGGACCCTGCGATTTCCACGCCTCTCGGCATATGAGAATAGATTTCCTTTATGGCATCAATGGATGTCTGCAGAGGATTGCTGTGATTGCTGTCGTACGTAGAATAGAGAAGCTTGCCGTCTTCAGAGATAAGCGCAGTCTTGGTCGTCGTACTTCCGGCATCGATTCCGAGGTAAGCTTTTCCGCGATAGGAAGCAAGAATGCCTTTTTCGACCTGATATCGATCCTGACGGGCCTTGAAGACAGCGTAATCATCCTCGCTCTTAAAGAGAGGGTCCAGACGTGAAACTTCGAATTCCATGCGGATGCCGCTTTTCAGCTTGCCGGAAAGAGCACTGAGCGTGGTCTTTTCCATGCCTTCCACATAGGGGATCTCCGCCGTCTTGGCCTCGGATCTCGCAGCGTTGACAGCCTCAAAAGCGGCACCCTGAGCGGCGAACAGGTGGGAGTTCTCCGGTATGAGTGTATGCTCATCATCGAGCCTTAAGGTCTCAATGAAACGGGCTCTCAGCTGATCCAGGAAATGCAGGGGACCGCCGAGGAAAGCGACATGGCCCCGGATCGGTTTTCCGCATGCCAGTCCGGAAATCGTCTGATTGACAACAGCCTGAAAAATGGATGCTGACAGATCTTCTCTTGTCGCGCCCTCATTGATCAGAGGCTGGATATCCGTTTTGGCAAAGACCCCGCATCTTGCGGCGATCGGATAGAGCGAATGATATTCTCTGGCGTATTCATTGAGGCCGGATGCATCTGTCTGAAGCAGATCTGCCATCTGATCGATGAAAGAGCCTGTGCCTCCGGCACAGATACCGTTCATTCGCTGCTCAATATTTCCCTTTTCGAAATATATGATCTTGGCATCCTCGCCGCCGAGCTCGATCGCAACATCAGTTTTCGGGCATCTTATCTTCAGACAAGTGGAGACGGCGATGACTTCCTGTACGAACGGAACAGCCAGATGCTTTGCAAGCGTGAGACCGCCGGATCCGGTAATGGCCGGTGAGACCTCAAGATCACCAAGTTCCCGGCATGCTTCTTCGATCAGTCTGCAGCAGGTGTCCTGTATTTCAGCATAATGTCTCTGATAGTCAGAGAACAGAAGATTCTTATCCTCGTCGAGGACAGCGATCTTTACCGTTGTGGACCCTATATCTATGCCAAGTGTGTAGTGTCTATTGTTCATACATGACCTCATTAAACATTCCTTTAGTCAACTAGCAATTATACGTCTTAGATTTTAAAAAGACAAGCCACACTTTGCGGCACTTGTCTAATACAGAAATTTTAATGAATTCTTTATAATAAGGAAATGTTTGACGCCTTTCCGTTTTCTTATTATGATAAAGGGACAAAATAAATAGTTGGGAGTAAATATGTACGAAATAATAAAGCGCGAAGGCCGCGCCAAAAGAGCCAGGCTGACAACGGTCCACGGCGTTATAGAGACCCCTGTTTTTATGAATGTCGGCACGGTCGCAGCCATCAAAGGCGCAGTATCTTCCCCTGAACTTCACAGTCTGAAAACACAGGTCGAGCTCTGTAATACGTATCATCTTCATGTTCGTCCGGGCGATACGATCGTCAGGCAGCTGGGCGGCGTAAGAAAGTTCATGAACTGGGACGGTCCGGTCCTTACTGATTCCGGTGGCTTTCAGGTCTTTTCTCTGGCAAAACTGCGTAAGATAAAGGAAGAAGGGGTAACATTCCAGTCACATATAGACGGACACCGCATTTTCATGGGACCGGAGGAGAGCATGCAGATCCAGTCTAATCTGGGATCAACGATCGCCATGGCATTTGACGAATGTCCGAACGCTCTGGCAGAGAGAAAATATGTCGAAGAATCTGTCGCAAGAACGACCCGGTGGCTGGTCCGGTGCAAGACGGAACTTCAGAGACTGAATTCGCTGCCCGACACGGTAAATCCCCATCAGATGCTCTTCGGTATTAATCAGGGCGCTATTTATGACGATATACGCATTCAGCACGCGAAAGATATTTCCGAGCTGGACCTGGACGGATACGCGATCGGCGGTCTGGCTGTCGGAGAGACGCATGAGCAGATGTACCATGTACTTGATGAAGTCGTTCCGTATCTTCCTTCCGATAAGCCTACATATTTAATGGGAGTCGGAACGCCGGCCAATATATTGGAAGGCGTGGAGAGAGGAGTGGACTTCTTCGATTGTGTATACCCGAGCAGGAATGGCCGGCATGGACATGTGTACACAAAGGAAGGACATCTGAATCTGTTTAATAAGAAATATGAGCTCGATACGAGACCTATTCAGGAAGGGTGCGGCTGCCCTGCGTGTCGAAACCATACAAGGGCTTATATCCGCCATCTTCTCAAGGCCAATGAGATGCTGGGGATGCGTCTTTGCGTCATGCATAATCTTTATTTTTATAATAATATGATGGAAGAGATCCGGGGAGCGCTCGAGGAAGGCCGCTTCGGCGAGTATAAGAAACGTACTCTGTCAGGAATGGGAATGCTCTGATCGTTCAGGGAAGCGCATGTGAATATGCGTTCTTTGGAGATTAAAAATCAAAGGAAGCACTTGCAGAGGGTATTTAAATTGTGTATTATGATATCTATGCTGAAGGGAAGCAATGCCTTTCAATATTAAAATCGGAGGTTTATTAAAATGTATTCAATTGCGGCAGCAGCAACAGGCGGCATGGGTCTTATGGCAATCTATATGATTGCACTGATTGCTATTTTCTATTTTCTTCTGATTCGTCCGCAGAGAAAAGAGCAGCAGAGAGTGAGCGCTATGCTCGCGGATCTGGCTGTGGGTGACAGCATTGTGACGACCGGCGGTTTTTACGGCGTTATTCTTGATATCACGGATGATGTTGTCATTGTCGAGTTCGGCAATAATAAGAACTGCAGAATTCCGATGAAAAAAGAAGCTATTGCGGAAGTTGAGAAGGCCGATGCTTCCTATGATGTTTCTGAAAAGAAATAATTTATAACGTTTACCTAAGTGCTGTACAGGTCTGTGCCTGTACAGCACTTTTGATATGCAACAGTTACAGTTCTATTGAAAAATATATCGGTTTGCGCTAATATTGTATTTTAGTTCGGCATAGTACATATTTCGATTTGTATGCCATGCACGAAAAGGCAAGACTAAGGAGGCTTCCTGTATTTCATGTTACTGAGCGGTTCAGAAATAGTTATTGAGTGCCTGAAAGAGCAGGGTGTGGATACTATTTTCGGTTATCCGGGCGGGACGATCCTTAATATGTATGATGCCCTTTACGCTCATCCGGAAATAAGACACATCCTGACGTCCCACGAGCAGGGGGCAGCACATGCTGCGGACGGATATGCCCGAGCGACCGGCAGGGTGGGCGTTGTGTGGGCAACATCCGGTCCGGGAGCAACCAACCTTGTCACGGGAATAGCGACTGCTATGCTCGATTCCGTCCCGATTGTCGCTTTTACGGCCAATGTCGGTGTATCTGTTCTCGGTAAGGATTCTTTTCAGGAGATCGATATTGCCGGTATCGTTATGCCGATCACAAAGTACAGTGTGATCGTAAAAGATGTAAAAAAGCTCGCGCCTGCAATCAGGAGAGCTTTCAAGATCGCCCGAAGCGGCCGTCCCGGTCCGGTTCTCATAGATATCACGAAAGATGTCACGGAAAATATCTGTGAGTTTTTCCCGCAGAAGGCTGAGATGATCGGCCCGCGGACCCACACGATCGGTGGGGATGATATCAGAATAGCTGCGGAAATGATCAATAAGGCGGAAAGACCGGTCCTCTTCGTTGGCGGCGGAGCCATCGCTTCCGGTGCACATGATCTGCTTCATACTCTTGCGCACAGAGCAGGCATACCTGTCTGTGATACATTGATGGGAAAAGGAGCATTTTCCGGTACGGATGATCTTTATCTCGGAATGCTTGGTATGCATGGGACTAAAGCTGCCAACAGATCCATGCGTAAATGCGATCTTGTGATCGCGGCCGGTGTACGTTTTTCGGACCGTGATACGGGGGAGACTTCGGCATTTGCCAGGCAGGCAGCAATCGTGCAGTTCGATGTCGACAGAGCTGAAGTCAATAAGAATGTCATGGTCGATGCGGCCGTTATAGGAGATCTGAATGAGATCCTGAAAAGGCTGCTTCCGCTTATAAAAGCAAACTCCCATGCGGGATGGCTGGCCTATGTCCGCGAACTCAGAGAAAAGTATCCGCTGAAATACGATGCGTCGACGCTCACAGGACCGTATGTTATTGAGAAGCTATATGAGATCACCCGTGGAGATGCGATCATCACCACGGATGTCGGACAGCATCAGATGTGGGCGGCTCAGTATTACAAGTACGACAGACCGCGTCACCTGCTTTCGTCCGGCGGACTCGGAACAATGGGATACGGTGTGGGAGCCGCGATCGGAGCGAAGGCGGCTTTGCCTGACAGACTGGTCATAAATATAGCCGGTGACGGATGTTTTCGTATGAATATGAATGAGATCCTGACCTCGGTGCGATGTGACCTTCCGATCATTGAGATCGTCATAAACAATCATGCGTTGGGAATGGTCAGACAATGGCAGCATTTGTTCTATAATAAAAGATATAGTCAGACCCTCCTTGATGACAGTCTGGATATTGTTAAGGTCGCTGAGGGGATGGGCGCTCTCGCTTTCCGAGTCACGAAGAAAGAGGAAGTGGAAGGAGCGATCCGTAAGGCCATCTCATCCGGGAAGACGGCTGTCATCGAGTGCGTCATCGGCAGAGATGATATGGTGTTCCCGATGGCTCCGGGAGGAAAGCCGATCGAGGAAGCATTTGATCAGGATGACATTTGATCTCTGCCGCAGAATTGCAGCTGCGCAATGATGAAGGTGCTTCCCACTTTGCGCGACAAGAACGCCGAGGCGCTCTAGATTCTATAAGATCGGGTGGAAATGATCCCGGAAATTTTGAGAAGGAGAGAATAAACTCATGTATACTTACCATTGCCTTAATAACATCTCTGAGGCGGGACTGCGCCACTTCAATTCAAAATACCGTCAGACAGACAGCATGGATGCCGATGTATTGCTGGTAAGAAGCGCGAATATGAAGGAAATGGAATTATCTGACAAAGTCGTAGCCGTTGCCAGAGCCGGTGCGGGAGTCAATAATGTGCCGATCGATCAATGTTCGGAGAAGGGCATCGTTGTATTCAATACGCCCGGCGCGAACGCCAACGGCGTGAAGGAACTCGTGATTGCCGGTATGCTTCTCGCTTCCCGCGATATCGTCGGCGGCATTGAGTGGCTGGAGAAACAGGAGAATACCGAGGATCTTCCCAGCAAGGTAGAGAAACAGAAGAAGCAGTTCGCGGGAAATGAGATCATGGGTAAGAAACTTGGCATTATCGGACTCGGCGCAATCGGCGTAATGGTTGCAAATGCAGCGGCGAATCTTGGTATGGAAGTATACGGATATGACCCGTTCATCTCCGTTAAGGCTGCCTGGAGCCTTTCAAGGAACATTCATCATGTGACGAATCTTGATGAGATTTACCTGAAATGTGACTACATTACCGTGCATGTGCCGCTCTCCAACCAGACAAGGGGAATGATCGATCAAGAGGCTATCGCCAAGATGAAAGAAGGCGTCGTCATACTGAATTTCGCGCGTGACGGTCTTGTAAACGAGGATGCGATCGTGGAAGCTCTTGAGCAGGGCAAAGTCAAGAAATATGTGACGGATTTCGTGACGCCAAGAGTGGCGA
Source organism: uncultured Lachnospiraceae bacterium (assembly GCA_946535445.1). GTDB lineage: Bacteria > Bacillota > Clostridia > Lachnospirales > Lachnospiraceae > Chordicoccus. The sequence goes on along the minus strand of CAMNDN010000024.1, from coordinate 2,320 downwards.
AGACTAAGAATACGGTAGTCACACCGCATCTCGGCGCTTCAACTGCCGAATCGGAAGACAATTGTGCGGAAATGGCTGTCAAGGAGCTCATGAATTATCTTCAGAACGGTAATATCAAGAATTCCGTAAATTATCCGGAATGTGATATGGGCGTATGCAATTCTGAAGGGCGTATAGCGATCAATCACAGAAATATTCCGAATATGATCGCGCAGCTTACCAGGGTCCTTGGCGATGAAGGTATCAACATCACGGTGTTTTCCAACAAATGCCGGGGAGAGTACGCATACAGCATAATTGATACAGATACGGTAATTCCGCAGACAGCGGTGGATGATATTCTCAAAATAGGCGGAGTTCTCAAAGTGAGAGTGATCAAATAGGAGCTTATATGGGCAAGAAATATCCGGTTTACGCACTGATCCTGGTCCTGCTGTTTTGCTTTGGTCTTGCCGGCTGCGGCAAAAAGTCATCTTCCTCAAAGAAGGAGAAAGATGAGGAGGCGATCGACATTACGATCCAGGATGAGGATTGTTATGCTATTATAACCAAGGGGGCGGGAAACGCCTACAATGATCATATTGTGAAGGGCTTTACCAACATTATAGAAGATGCCGGAAAACAAAGTTTTGTTTATCAACCGGAAAAGGCAACTGCCAGGGAACAGATCCAGGTCGTCCGTCAGCTCATAGATGAAAAAGTTTCCTGTATCGCGATTGCGCCTGTGGATGCCGATGCGCTGGAAAGTGTTCTTCAGACTGCAATCGATAAGGGAATACCTGTCATTTCTTTTGACACGCCGGCGAATCCGGACAGCCGTCTTCTCGACGTCAATGAGAGCGGGACAACTGAGATCGGAGAGACGTTACTGAACGCTGTCAAAGACGTTTCGGGCGGCAGGGGATACTGGGCAATCGTCTCATCCTTCTCGACCTCTGCGAATCAGAATGCGTGGATCTCCGCTATGAGGGAGATCGGTGAGGATGAGGCCTATAAGGGACTGGCACTCGTGGAAATTGCATATGGGGATGATGATTATCAGAAATCCTATGATCAGACAATTTCTCTTCTCAAGAAGTATCCGGATCTGAGCGTCATCTGTGCTCCGACAACGATCGGAATAAAAGCAGCTGTTGAGGCGGTAAAGGATGCGGGAGCAGGTGTAAAAGTCGTTGGGCTGGGTCTTCCTTCCGAGATGGCGGAATATGTAAAGGAAGGGAGCATTTGTCCGTATATTTACATGTGGAATCCGGGATATCTCGGAGAGATGACCGCATATGTATCCATGGCGTTCGGAAACAGAAAGATAACCGGTGAGGAAGGAGAGCAGCTCAAAGTCGACGGCAATAAGATCTTTACCGTGACAAAAGCCCGGGACGAAGGAACAGAAGTCATCATAGGCTATCCGTTCCGATATGACGCAAAGAATATTGATGAGTGGAAATCAATATATTGATTCTGTTGAAAACGAAGTAATGTAATATTGAAAGGATTTATAAAATGGCTGAAAATTGTACACCAACTGACTGTAGTTCATGCGGAGAGAATTGTTCTTCAAGAATGTCGCCTCAGAGTTTATTGGAGCCTGCAAATGCAGCCTCGAACATTAAAAAAGTTATTGGCGTTGTCAGCGGCAAGGGCGGTGTAGGCAAATCGCTCGTCACGTCGCTCATGGCTGTTGCGTCCCGCAGGAACGGTAAAAATGTCGGTATTCTTGACGCGGATATCACAGGTCCGTCTATTCCCAGAGTTTTTGGGATCAATGATACAGTATACGGAACCGAACTTGGTATTATCCCTGCAGTCAGTGCTGATGGGATCCGTGTGATCTCGACAAATCTCATTCTCGATGATCCGGGACAGCCTGTAGTCTGGAGAGGTCCTGTGATCGCGGGTGTTGTTAAGCAGTTCTGGAACGAGGTCGTCTGGGGAGATATCGATTATCTTTTCGTTGATATGCCTCCCGGAACAGGGGATGTTCCGCTCACTGTTTTTCAGTCCCTGCCGGTCGACGGAATTGTTATCGTGACATCTCCTCAGGATCTCGTATCCATGGTCGTGGAGAAGGCTGTTCGCATGGCTGAGATGATGAACATTCCGGTGCTCGGAATTATTGAGAATATGTCCTATCTCACATGTCCGGACTGCGGAAAGAAAATCTATGTTTTCGGAAAAGGCAGGACAGAAGAAGTGGCAAAGCGTCATGACATAGGGAAAGTTGCCTATCTTCCCATCAGACCTGAGATCGCCGAGCTCTGCGATGACGGAAAAATCGAGACGGTCGATGATGAAGTGCTCGGCATTGTACGAGAATTTATGG
>CAMNDN010000023.1:0-31878 GCA_946535445.1 uncultured Lachnospiraceae bacterium | reverse complement strand
GAATAATCCCTGATCATCACGATCTCATGAAGTGTCCCTCCGTTCCTGTCTCTGAATCCGGCGACCTTTTCCCCTGTGCATATACTCGACCGGATGACCGGTTCATGCACTGCGGGATCATAAGGAAATCTCGGTTCTTCTGTTTTTTTCTTTCTTCCAAACATATCAGCACCTCTTTTTTCTGTCGACGGGGACGTCGCATTAAGCATTATATGCAAAAATATTCATTCAGGGACCGCTCGCGCTTAGTCCTCGCGCAGCGGTACTAATAAATTTTCTGCACTTTCGTTTGAAAATTTAAAGTACCGGCGCTGTGGATGTCCCTTCATGAATATTTATGCACTTTTCTGCTTAATGCGACAGTCCCTCCGATATTTTGCCTGGCTTTCCCTCTGCTGCCTGCGGTCGGAAAATCCTGTCTCCCGGGAATTTTCTTTCCTCCTCTTACAGTTTCAGGACCTCGCTGAATTTCGCATGATCCTTCACCTTCGTCGTGAGCTCAGCCAGCCTCGATGTGTCACCGATCAGAATAACACCTACCAGACGGTTATTCTCAAATGTATATTTCTCGTACTGTTTCTTTCTCTCGTCCCTGATCTCGACCGTACGGTAAATCTTGTCCGGATTCGTCCCGGCATCACCGATTGCAAAGAGCGAAGTGCCCATTCCGTTGAAGCTGAGCGCTCCGTCCACGGTCTCATAGGAGAGATCATCGCCGGCTGCATTGGCCCCGGCTGTCTTTCCCTGTTCTACGGACTGGCTCCACAGAGCATAGTTGACGCCCTTGAATTCCGCACAGTCACCGACCGCATAAATATCGGGAATATTGGTCTCCATCTTCTCATTGACAACGATGGAGCGATTGATCTCGATTCCTGCTGCCTTCGCTATATCCAGATTGCCGCGGACACCGGTGGAGACGATCACAAGATCTGCCGGAATCGCGGTACCGTCCGCGAGAAGGACTCCGTCGTCATTGATCTCTGACGTACTTGCCGCTACATAGACTTTGATTCCGACTCCTTCAATGATCTTCTTCATCATATCGGACGCACCGGCATTGAGCTGCCTTGCCATAAGAGCGGGAGCACCTTCTATAACGGTGACATCAAGTTTAGCCCGCTTCAATGTCCATGCAGCCTCCAGACCGAGAACGCCGCCTCCGATAACTGCCGCGGTCTTAATGTTCGGAAGCATATCTTTTACTTTCGCAGCATCTTCTATTGTGCGGATCGACACGACCTTCGGAAGATCATGTCCTTTGAACGGGGGAACAAAGCAATACGCACCGAGTGCATAAATCAGTTTGTCATAAACAAGGTTGAAACCTTCACAGGCGACCGACTTCGCCGCCGGATCGATCGACAGGACCTTCGTCCCGGTGACAATGGAGACACCGTTCTCATCATACCAGGACTGTGGCTCGACCGCCATCTGGTTCTCGCCGAAGTCGGAAAGCATGGCCTTGGTCAGCATCGGACGATTGTAGGGAAGATGTTCTTCCTGTGAAATAATGGTCACACCACCCGTTTTATCCCTCTCCCGAATCGCTCTGGCTGCCTCCAGCGCGGCAATACCTCCTCCGAGAATGAGATATTTGTTGGACGTATTTCTGATTTCGATATCACCGGGATCCTCTGCCTCGACAAAATTTTCCCTGCCGACACCGCAGACCGGGCAGACATCGATGGAGGAATCAAAGATGGCACCGCAGACGAGGCATTTGACCAGTGCCCTCGATCCTTTTGCTTTCGCTTTTGCCTCCTTTTTCAGGAGAACACATCCGAAATTATATCCGAAATCATACGCATCGGTCAACTGATCAGCGCTGGGCTTGAAGCGCACGCGGAATCCGTCCAGAACTCTCAGCCTGATCTGCTTCAGTCTCTCAATGATATGCGGAACACCCTCACCGGACCAGCCGTAGCTTCCGAACGCACTGGCAAGTCTTCCCTTGAATACAGGCGGATACATACCCAGTGTCAGATTATAGACAGGCTCCAGCGCCTCGCCAAGGATCGTCGGCGTGCCGAAAAGATATCCGTCAGCAGCAGCCATATCCGCTGCCAGATCTGACTTGTCGTCGAAGACAAGATCATACCGATGTACTTCCGCACCTGCATCGCAAACACCTCTCGCGATTTCCTCTGAGAGCTGTTTGGTGTATCCGTATGCGCTCACGTAAGGCATGACGACAAGCTTCTTCGCTTTTTTGGCGGGAGCTTTGCACCACTCATTATACCAGCCGAAGATCTGGTCAAAGTGAGAATCAATGACCGGACCATGGCCGCAGCAAATCGTTTCAATATCAAGATCTTCAATACGTTTCAGAGCCGTATTCATATAGGGATATGCGAAAGGTCCGATAATACAATCAAAATAATACTTCGTCGCTTCCGCGTACCCCTCCTCGTCCGTCACGCTTGAGCGGAGGATTCCTTCCGCAGCATAGTGGGATCCGAACGAGTCACAGGTGAACAGCGTTTTTACTTCCGGACAGTATGTGTACATGGTATCCGGCCAGTGAAGATTCGGGAGCACCATGAACTCGAGCGTCTTGTCACCGAGACTTAACGTATCGCCTTCCTTCACGGCGATGCTGTTAAAGTCCGTGTTGATGATGTGTTTCAGGAACTGGATAGCCGTTCCGGTCGCGACGATCGTAATAGACGGATTGGCTTCGATAAGCTTCTCGATGGAACCGGCGTGATCAGGCTCTGTGTGGTCCATGATCAGATAGTCGATATTCCTGACTGATTCTACGGATTCAATGTAGTCCTTCATCTCATCGAAGAATGAGAGTTTGGACGTCTCAAAAAGCGCCGTCTTTTCGCTTCCCTCGAGAAGATAGGAATTATAGGATGTACCATACTTTGTCTCCATAATAATATCAAAGACGCGAAGATCCGGATCCAATACTCCTGTCCAGTACAAGTCTTTTTTTATCTTAAAAGCCTGCATAAATACCTCCTTTTTTCTTAAAATTTATTATTCCGGTATTTCTAATCACTATAATAGCAAAACAGACGCAAAATAGATATTATTATATGAAAAAACTTCCCACTTGCCTTTTATTGACAAGTGGGAAGTTTTCGTTTCTGATTCTGATAATTCAGGAAGGTCCCGGCTTTCTGCCGGATTTAAGCAATCAGTCCCTGGATCAGGATCACCAGTGTCAGGACCGGCAGAACAAACGTAAGGTACGGTTTCAGCCACTTCCTGAGCTTATAGCCATCGCCGTAATTGCACTCGCGAAGGTAGTTGTCAAAGCCCCAGCCCCATCTGGTCGTACAGAACAGAACATAAATCATTGCGCCGATCGGCAGGAGCAGGTTCGAAACAATGAAGTCCTCGCTGTCAAGAACATCGCGTCCGCCAATCAGATGCAGGTTGCTCCAGATGTTATATCCGAAGACACACGGCAGGCTGCCGACCAGCAGAATGACCAGATTGATGATCGAAGATTTCTTTCGGCTCCATCCGAAATTATCGATGCCGGCCGCGATCAGGTTCTCGAATACCGCGATAACGGTCGAGAAGCTTGCGAACGTCATGAACAGGAAGAACAATGTCCCCCAGATCCTTCCGCCTTTCATATGAATAAATACCTGCGGAAGTGTAATGAATATCAGCGACGGTCCTGCAGTCGTCTCGATATTGTAGGAAAAACAGGCCGGGAAAATGATCAGACCGGATACGATAGCTACAAATGTATCCAGCACACAGATTCGTATCGCCTCACCGCCCAGCGTGAACTCTCTGGACATGTAACTTCCGAAAATTTCCATCGAGGCGATGCCCAGCGACAACGTGAAGAAGGCCTGATTCATGGCTGCCGTTATGACATTTCCCAGACCCATCTCGGATGCGCGGCTGAAGTCCGGCAGCAGGTAGAACTTAATGCCATCACCTGCACCGGAAAGTGTCAGGGAGTGGATCGCAAGGATCAGGATCAGGACCATCAGGCATAACATCATGATCTTGGATACTTTCTCAAGACCATCCTGAATACCGATACTGCAGACAAATACACCTGCCACGACCGTGATTCCCATGAAAACTGTCATCTCTCCGGTATTGCCGAGCATGCTCCCGAAAACATCCGGAACATTTTCCTCGGCTACCCTGTCAAATGTTCCCGTCAGGAATTTCACGAAATAGTCGAACATCCAGCCGGAAACAGTCGTGTAATACATCATGAGCAGATAGCAGCCCGCGATGCAGAACCATCCGTGGATATGCCACTTGCTTCCCTTCGGCTCCAGAGCCATGTAGCCCTTGACAGCACTCTGACGGCTGGCGCGTCCGACTGCCAGCTCCATCGTGAGGACCGGAACGCCCATGATGATCAGGAAGAGCAGATAAAAGAGGACAAATACTCCTCCGCCGTTCTGTCCTGTCACGAATGGAAACTTCCACACATTTCCGATACCGATTGCGCATCCGGCAGAAACCAGCAGGAATCCGAGACGCGACTTAAAATTTTCTCTTTCCATACACTTCTCCTCCAGTCCGCAGCCTGTTTCCCCCTCACCTCATTATGTAGCATTGCTGCGGCAACGCTTTACCTCATAAAAGAACAAAACCTATTCTATTCAATGTGACACTGAATTTCAAGGTTTACTGTCCCTTTCTTTCAAAAAGTCGGGATATTCGATCCTAACGAGGACAAGGCCCTTCGAGACCGCTGTCGGTCCCGCTGCCTTTCTGTTTTTCGCCTCCAAAATGTCTGTCATGTATTCCGGTCTGTATTTTCCGGCTCCGATCTCCAGCAGCGTTCCGGCTATGATCCTCACCATATTATAGAGAAAACCGTTCCCGGTGATCGTAAAGGTGATCCGGTCTCCGTCCCTCGTGACCTTCGCGTCATAGATTTCCCGGACCGTCGTTCTGGAGGAAAAACCCGCTGCCGCGAACGAAGCGAAATCATGTTCCCCGATCAGTATCTGCGCGGCTTTATGCATCGCGCGCTCATCTAAATCATAATAATAGTGCATTTCTGTATTACGGCGGAGCGGATCCGGGAACTTCCGATTCAGAATGTGATATTGATACGTCTTGACAGTCCTCTGAAATCTCGGATGAAAATCGTCAGGAACTCTGGAAGAGTCCAGGATCCTGATATCCTGCGGAAGTCTGGCATTCAGTGCAAATGCGATCCTCGAAGGCTCAATTCTTGACTCAACGTCGAACACCGCGACATTCCCCTCCGCGTGCACGCCCGTGTCGGTGCGGCTCGCTCCCAGGGTACGGATCGGCTGTCCGAAAAGATCAGCTATGGCCTTTTCGAGGACATCCTGCACCGCTATACCATTTACCTGGCTCTGATAGCCGTTATAATTTGTCCCGTCATAGGCTACAATCAGCTTTATTCTCATCTTTACAGCCCCGTGATCCTAAATACAATGCATGCTGCCAGAAATCCCAGTATCAGCACATAGGCTGCATAATCCCGTCCGGCATATTTCAGTGGTTTCATCTGGGTCCTGCCTTCCCCGCCATGATAGCATCTGGCCTCCATCGCCATGGCCAGATCGTTGGCTCTGCGGAAAGCCGAGACAAAAAGAGGGACCAGCAGGGGAATCATATTCATGATCCTCTTAAAAATATTACCGGATTCAAAGTCCGCGCCGCGCGCGATCTGTGCTTTCATGATCTTATCCGTCTCCTCCATAAGGATCGGAATAAATCTCAGGGCGATCGACATCATCATGGCAACTTCGTGAACAGGCACACGGAAGACCTTCAGCGGTGAAAAAAGCTTCTCCATTGCGTCAGTCAGCTGATTCGGTGTAGTCGTCAGGGTCATGAGCGAAGATCCGACGACCAGGTAGGCCAGTCTGACGCCCATGCGGATCGCCTGGATCACGCCTTCGCGGGTGATCTTGAAGATCCATTTCTGAAAAATGACTTCGCCCGGTGTCAGGAACATATTGAAGATCATGGTAATGCACAAAATGAGGAGGATCGCCTTCATTCCCTTCAAAATGAATCGGAAAGGCACTTTTGAAAGTGCGATCAGCGATGCCAGTACGACAGATACAAATGCATAACCGACAATTCCCCTGACCAGAAAGACCGATATGATAAATATCACGGTGCCGACAAATTTTACTCTTGGGTCCAGTTTATGGAGGAGCGAGTCCGCCGGATAATACTGGCCGAGTGTTACTTCTTTAAACAAAAGTCTCTCCCTTCTGTCAGATGACTTATCGACCGGAAATCCCGAGTGCCTTAAGAATACTCACCCTGGCTTCCGCTATCGTCGTCGCCTGCGTGTCTACATCCATTCCTCTCTCCGCCAGCTCATGCATAATATAAGTTGTCTGAGGAGCGGCAAGTCCCATCTCTTCAAGTTCCCTGTAGTGTGAAAAGACTTCCTTGGGAGTCCCGTCATACGCGATTCTCCCGTCATTTACCACGACGAGCCGGTCCGCGTAATTGGCAACATCTTCCATGCTGTGAGAGACCAGAAGTATCGTGATCCCCTTCTCATCATGCAGTTTTTTTATCTGATCAAGAATATCATCCCGCCCCTGCGGGTCAAGACCGGCTGTCGGCTCATCCAGGATGAGCACTTTCGGATTCATTGCAAGTACACCGGCGATGGCGACTCTTCTTTTCTGTCCGCCGGACAGCTCGAACGGAGAAGATTTCCAGAACTTCTCTGCAACGCCCGTCAGCCGAAGGGCTTCCTCCGCCCTGACACGGACCTCCTCCTCAGAAAGTCCCTGATTCTTCGGCCCGAAAGAGACATCTGTGATCACATCCGTCTCGAACAGCTGATTCTCAGGATATTGAAAGACGAGTCCCACCTTCGTACGAAGGCTCTTCAGATCGTACTTCCCTTTCTTTCCGGACTTCTTTTCCGTTTCGTCCGCACTTCCCCAGATATCCTTTCCCTCAAAGAAGACCTGGCCCTCTGTCGGCCTCATCAGACCGTTCATATGCTGAATAAGGGTTGATTTACCGCTCCCGGTATGTCCGATCACACCGATGAACTGTCCCTCATCTATGCTCAGATTGATATTGTCGAGTGCTCTTACCTCATAGGCCATGCCCTTGCTGTAAATGAAGGATACATTTTTCATTTCAAGAATCATTGATCTGCACCCTCCTTCTTCCGGCTCTTCTTTTTCGCCGCCTTGGTTCCTCCGGTCAGAGGCTTCACCTTCATCTTCTCCGAGACACAAAGCAGCTCTTCCACCAGTTCCTCTTTCGTCAGGATACCGTCCGGAAGGTCCACACCGGATTTCTTCAGCTCGTAAGCCAGCTCCGTCACCTGAGGAACATCAAGATGAAGAGCTTTCAGCCTCTCAACATGGGAAAACACTTCTCTGGGTGTACCCTGAAGGACCACACGGCCGGAATCCATGACAAATACATGGTCTGCGTGAATGACCTCCTCCATGTAATGTGTGATCAGAATGACCGTGACATTTTCCTTTTTATTCAGCTCACTGACCGTCTTCAGGACTTCCTTTCGTCCGTTCGGATCAAGCATGGCGGTCGGTTCGTCCAGAACAATACAATCCGGCCTCATCGCGACGACGCCCGCAATGGCCACACGTTGTTTCTGGCCTCCGGAAAGACGGTTCGGAGACTTTTTCCTGTGCTTTATCATACCGACCTTTGTCAAAGATTCTTCGACACGTCTCCAGATCTCATCCGTCGGTACGCCCATATTTTCCGGACCGAATCCCACATCCTCCTCGACAACGGATCCTATGATCTGGTTGTCGGGATTCTGGAAGACCATGCCCGCCTTCTGGCGGACTTTCCAGAGTTCCGGTTCCTTGGACGTGTCGATTCCGTCGACCCACATCGTTCCCTCGGAAGGGATGAGCAGAGCATTCATGTGCTTGGCCAGCGTGGACTTACCGGATCCGTTGTGACCTAAAATTGCGATAAAATCGCCTTTCCGGATATCAATCGTGACATCGTCTATGGCACGCACTTTTTCGACGTCGCTCTCATCCTCACCGTATTTAAGATAGTCAAATGCAAGCTTGACCGCCCTTATAATTCCCATCTTTACTCCTGCTCACTCTCATCCTGTGCCATCCTAAGGATCAGGCTCCAGATTTCCTCCCGGCCTTCCCTCGTCTCCGCGGAGAAGGCAATGACCGGTGTTTGCGGCTGCACCTTCAGCTCTGTACGAATGACCTTCAGTGCTTTCTGAATCTGTGACTTTTTCAGCTTGTCCTTCTTGGTGGCAATAATGACCGGTTCCATACCGTTCTCAACGATCCAATCGTGCATCATTTTGTCATTTGCAGAGGGTTCGTGGCGTATATCGACAAGCAGAAAGACCGTACGGAGCTTTTCCGAGGTCTTCAGATAGTTCTCGATCATGCGCCCCCACCTGGCTTTGATCTCCACACCGGCTCTCGCATATCCGTAGCCGGGAAGATCGACCAGGTAGGAATCCGGGGCAAACGGCTCCTCGATCCTTGTATCTTCGATCGGCGTCCCTTCATTTACCCGATAATAGTTGATCGTCTGCGTCTTTCCGGGCTGACTGGATGTGCGCGCAATGGCTTTGCGCGCAACAAGGCAGTTGATCAGCGAGCTCTTTCCCACGTTGGACTTTCCTGCAAACGCCACCTCGATCTTATCTTTCTGCGGAATCTTGCTTGTGATTCCGCAGACTGTTTCCAGTTTTACATCTCTGATTTTTATCATATATCAAATTCCGTTCCCGGCCGAGTATTCTGAGCCGGTCGTTCTTCAGCCGGTCCTCTTTACTCTGCCGCCCTCAGACTTTCATCAAGCACCTGATCCATCGTGCTTACATACACAATGTCCAGGCCGTCGGTTATCTCCGAAGAGACTTCCAGCATATCGTTCCTGTTCTTCTCCGGCACAAGGACCTTGCGGATCCCCGCCTTCTTCGCGGCAAGCAGTTTCTCCTTGAGCCCTCCGATCGGAAGTACTCTTCCTCTGAGCGTGATCTCACCGGTCATGGCCACATCACAGCGTACAGGACGCTTTGTGATAGCCGACATGATGGCTGTCGCCATCGTCACACCGGCTGAAGGTCCGTCTTTCGGAACTGCCCCTTCCGGAATGTGAATGTGAATATCATTCTCCTGGAAGAACTCTGCCGGAATACTATACCGATCGGCAACAGACCTGATATAGCTGATTCCGGCCTGTGCGGATTCCTTCATGACATTGCCGATCTGTCCGGTCAGCTTGAATTCACCCTTGCCGGGCATCAGGTTGACTTCTACCTGCAGCGTGACCCCGCCGACCGCGGTCCATGCGAGGCCGCGCACGATGCCGATCTCATCGGTATCATTTGCCGGATCGACTGTATATTTTTCATTTCCGAGGAAATCCTTCAGATTCTCCTCCGTGATCTCCACTTTCTGCTGTTTATCTTCCAGTATCTTACGCGCGGATTTTCTGCAAATGCCTGCCACCTGTCTCTCAAGGGAACGAACACCCGCCTCGCGTGTATACTTCGCAATCATTTCTTCGATCGCCCGGTCTGAAATGATCAGCTGACTTTCCTTCAGACCGTTTGCCTTGATCTGTTTCGGGATCAAATGGTCCCTGGCGATGTGGAATTTTTCATTTTCCGTATAAGAGGTGATCTCGATCACTTCCATACGGTCGAGAAGGGGACCCGGAATCGCATTGGCATCATTTGCCGTCGCTATAAAAAGAACTTCGGACAGATCCAGCGGGATCTCAATATAATGATCCTCAAAGTGACTGTTCTGCTCGGAATCGAGGACCTCCAGCAGGGCTGATGCCGTGTCTCCCTTGTAATCACTGCTCACCTTATCGATTTCATCCAGCATGACCAGCGGATTCCTGACACCGGCTTTCTTCATGCCATTCGCGATCCTTCCCGGCATGGCACCCACGTAAGTACGTCTGTGCCCGCGTATCTCCGCTTCATCACGGACGCCGCCGAGTGACATACGGATATACTTCTTTCCGAGCGCTTCGGCAATTGATCTTCCGATCGACGTTTTACCGGTTCCTGGCGGTCCGACGAGACATAAGATCGGTCCCGCACCTTTTCCGGTCAGCTGGCGCACTGCCAGGAATTCAAGGATCCTGTCCTTCACTTTTTCCAGACCGTAATGGTCACGCTCAAGGATATCCTTGGCGCGCTTTAAGTCTTTACGGTCCCGGCTCTCCCTGTCCCAGGGCATTGCCAGAAGAGTCTCTATATAGCCTCTCGTCACGGCGCTCTCCGGAGATTGTCCGGGCAGATTCTGAAAACGTCGGATCTCCTCAAGGATCCTCTCCTTGACTTCCTTTTTGGCCTTCAGTTTACGGACGCTCTCCTTAAATTTATCAATATCGGACAGCGTCGTGTCCTCCCCGAGCTCCTCGCGGATGACTTTCATCTGTTCCCGCAGAATATACTCTCTCTGATTCTTATCGACCCGCTCATGGACCTTCTCCTGAAGTTCTCTGCGAATACGGTATATATCAGTCTCATTGGTCAGAAGGACCCCCATCACCTGATAGCGCTCGTCAAGGGATATGGCTTCCAGGACCTTCTGCCTCTTTTCATAGGAAAGCGGCAGGTTGATCGCGATCTGATCGATCATCTCACTGATTTCCTCAGTCTCCATGATCTTTCCGGCCACGTCCCGGCTGATATTATTATTCTCCTCCGTATAGTTGCGGAAAAGATTTCGGATATTGCGGACCATAGCCTCCTTCACGACCGAAGGATACAGACTCTCTGTTTCATCCTGAAAAATATTGACGACAGCTTCGTTATAATTGTCTACCTTCTCAAAGGAAAGGATCTCAGCTCTCGTAAGGCCCTCGACAAGGACCCTGATCATGTTTTTCGGAAGTTTGACGACCTGTTTTATTTTTGAAATTGTCCCGACATTCCAGAGGTCATCGATCTCCGGGGTCTCAAGATGAGGATCTTTCTGCGTTATGAGAAAGATCTTCTCATCCTGGATCATAGCCCGATCTACAGATGCAGCCGAAACACTGCGGCTTATATCGAAATGAACGATCATTCCCGGCAGGATCGTCGTCCCTCTCAGGGCGACCGCCGGAAATGTTTTTACAATAGAATTATTCCCCAAATATGTTCTCCATGCCTTAAGTCAGGCCTTCAGCTATCTATTTTGCCAGTCAGATTTCTTTCTTCTCTCCCGCCGGTGCTTTTTTCCGGATGGTCCTCTTCTTGATCTTGCTCCTGGTCTCACCGTGGACATAAGTCGGATCGCTCTTTCCGTCGACGGACTCTTTGGTCACAATGACCTCCGTGATCGTTCCGTCCGAAGGCACACTGTACATAGCATTGACCATCGTCTTTTCCATGATGGCTCTGAGACCGCGCGCGCCGGTCTTTCGGATGACCGTTTCATGGGCGATTGCCTTCAAGGCTTCTTCTTCCACCCTGAGCGTCACACCATCCATCTCAAAAAGTGCCGTATACTGCTTGATAAGAGAATTCTTCGGCTCCTTCAGGATCCTGATCAGAGCTTCCTCGTCAAGCCCGTCCAGAGAAACGACGACCGGGATACGGCCGATCAGCTCGGGAATAAGCCCGAACTTCACAAAGTCACCGGGCATGACGTTCTTCAGGATCTCGCCTACATTCTTCTCTTTTTCCGTTTTCTTGATCTCAGCACCGAAACCGATCGATTTGCTCTCCATGCGCTTTTCGATCTGCTTTTCGATACCGACAAATGCTCCGCCGCAGATGAACAGGATCTCAGACGTATCGAGCTGGATCATTTCCTGCTGCGGATGCTTTCTTCCGCCCTGAGGAGGCACGGAAGCCACGGTCCCCTCAATGATTTTCAGAAGGGCCTGCTGTACGCCTTCGCCGGAAACATCCCGGGTGATAGACGCGTTTTCAGACTTTCGTCCGATCTTATCAATTTCATCGATATAGATAATGCCACGCTTTGCCCGATTCAGGTCAAAATCCGCTGCCTGGATGAGTTTGAGCAGAATGTTTTCTACATCCTCACCGACATACCCGGCTTCCGTCAGCGTCGTAGCGTCCGCGATCGCGAACGGTACGTTAAGCAGTCTGGCCAGTGTCTGCGCAAGCAGTGTCTTACCCGAACCGGTCGGTCCGAGCATCATGACATTGGATTTCTGAAGCTCAACATCAATATCTTTCGGTGCCAGAAGCCTCTTGTAATGATTGTAGACCGCAACGGACAGTACCTTCTTGGCTTCGTCCTGCCCGATGACATAATCATCGAGATAGGCCTTGATTTCCTGCGGCTTTAAGAGGTTGATCTCCTTGGAAGGAGCCGCCTCTTCCATCTCCTCTTCCTCAGAGATGATCTCCGAACAGATACTTACACAATCGTCGCAAATATAGATACCTACAGGACCGCTGATCATCCTCTTGACCTGGTCCTCTGTTTTCCCGCAGAAGCTGCAGCGGACTTTATGCTGTGTTCTTCCTGCCATACTATCTCCTTAATCGTGCTTATTTTAGAGGTTCTTTACATAATCTTTTATATTACAGGCTCCGCTTCGCGAACCCTTGTAATATAAATTCGGGCGGTTTCATCGCCCTTTTGCCGGTAGTTGCTGACGCAACTTCCGATAAGATATATTGCGAGAAAAGACTCCTGTCTAAAGAGAACAGGAGTCTTACTGTAACCTTATCGATTTGTCACAACACTGTCGATCAGACCATATGCGACGGCTTCCTCAGCAGACATCCAGTTATCACGATCAGTATCCCTCTCAATGACTTCCAGCGGCTGACCTGTATTCGAAGCTAGCGTCTCATTAAGTCTATTCCTGATCTTCAGGATGTGCTCTGCCTCGATCTTGATGTCCGAAGCCTGACCTCTCGTTCCGCCTGAAGGCTGATGAATCATGATCTCGGCATTCGGAAGAGCCTGTCTCTTGCCCTTTGCGCCGCCGGCAAGCAGGAATGCTCCCATGCTGGCAGCCATACCGACGCATATCGTAGCTACATCGCACTTGATATACTGCATTGTGTCATAAATAGCCCATCCTGCCGTCACGGAACCGCCGGGGCTGTTGATATAAAGGCTGATATCCTTTCCCGGATCCTCAGCTTCCAGGAACAGCAGCTGCGCGACAACGATCTGAGCCGTTGCATCATTTACTTCGTCACCGAGAAAAATGATCCTCTCCTTCAGAAGACGGGAATAAATGTCGTAGCTTCTCTCTCCCTGCGGAGTCTGCTCAATGACATATGGTACGAGTACATTCTTCATGTGATTACCTCCTTTCGGAAAGCAGCACGCACCCGGATCACACCTCGATCGCGTTATCTACGATGAGAGTGAGCGCTTTCTGAACAGCGATATCCTTCTTCATCTGCTCTTTCTCGTATTCACCGATCATTTCCTTAAGCTTGTCAGCTTCCATCTGATACTGTGCTGCCATATCCGCAATTTCTTTCTCGAACTCTTCTTCCGATGCCTCAATATTCTCAGCCTTTACGACTTCCTCGAGGACCAGACGGGACTGAATTCTCTTAACAGCCTGCGGCAGCAGGGTCTCCTGGAATTTCTGAGCATCAAGTCCCTGATACTGCAGATACATATCGATCGGAATGCCCTGGCTCTTGAGCTGGTTCGCATACTCGTCGAACATGCGCTCTGCCTCATATTTCTGCATAGCTTCCGGAATATCCATTTCGGATGCCTCTACAAGCTTTTCAACCGCTTCGTTCTCGCGGTCTGTTCTGGCTGCCCTCTCTTTTCTCTCGGTGATCTGTTTCTTCAGATCTTCCTTGTACTCATCGAGAGTATCGAATCCGGCGTCAGCAGCGAACTCATCATCGATTTCCGGAAGTTCTTCAGCGGTAATACCGTTGATCTTGCAAGTAAAGACAGCTTCTTTTCCGGCAAGCTCCGGTGCATGATACTCTGCCGGGAATGTCACGTTGATATCAGCTGTCTGGCCGATCTCCATACCGACGAGCTGCTCTTCGAATCCCGGAATGAAAGCGCCGGAACCGATCGTGAGCTTATGTCCCTCGGCTGTGCCGCCTTCGAATGCGACACCGTCCACCTTACCTGCATAGTCAAGATCTACTGTATCGCCGTCCATGACTGCACGGTCCGTGATATCGACTCTGCGGGAATTCTTCTTCTGCTCTCTCTTCAGTTCGTTCTCAACATCCTCATCGGAAACAGCAACTTCCTGCTTCTTGATTTCAAGAGCCTTGTAGTTCCCGAGCTTGACTTCCGGACGCACAGCTACTGTCGCTGTGTAAATGAATTCCTTGCCTTTCTCCATCTGTTCGACATCAAATTCCGGACGGGATGTGAAGGTAAGGCCTGTGGAATCAGCTTCTGCCGGATATGTATCATTGATTACGAAATTAGCTGCATCTTCATAAAAGATTTCCGGACCATACATACGCTCGATCAGCTGGAGCGGTGCTTTTCCTTTGCGGAAACCCGGAACGGAGATCTTATTCTTGCTTCTATTAAATGCTTTCTTAATTGCGTTTTTGAACGTATCAGCATTTACCTCTACGGTAAGTTTTACCATGTTATGATCAAGATTTTCTACCTTTATGCTCATGACTCCTCCTAAATATTGCAGATAATTCGTTAATTATCGCATCTTACAGACATTTAGACAGTATAGCACAAGGGTATGTTAAATCACAATCCCTTTTTTTCCATATTATTTTAATAATACTAAAATATTTGTGAAGCAGATCTTCACGATCCGCCTCTCCCCCATGAAACTGAAAAAAGAGCCGGTCGGCGGCTCTTTTCGTGCAAATATCCCTTATAACTTATGTCCGTATACAATTCCCCGTTTCACTTTATCGGAAATCTCCTCATCCTTCAGGATCGTTATCAGGCGCAGGGCAAATGCAATCGCCGTTCCCACGCCGCGGCTCGTGGTAATATTTCCGTCCGTGACCACCTTTTTGTCCGTAACGATCTCGGCACCGATGAGTTTATCCTCAAGTCCGGGATAGCAGGTCGCTTTCTTCCCTTTCAGCAGTCCGAGCTGTCCGAAGACTGTCGGTGCTGCGCAGATCGCCGCAAGAAGCCTGCCCTCCGCAGCGTATTTCCCGAGCAGGTCCGTAAGCCCTTTGTGCTCACCCAGATAGGTGACTCCCGGCATGCCGCCCGGAAGGATCAGCATATCGCTCTGTTCTGCCTGTGCCTCATCCCACATCACATCCGCTGTCACTTCGATGTCACTCCTTCCGCGTACCTGAAGCGTATCGCTTATGGAGACCATATCGATTTTTATGTCCGCTCTCCGAAGAAGATCCACGACTGTGAGTGCTTCGACCTCTTCGAAACCGTCTGCCAGGAAAATACATACTCTGCTCATATATCCACCTCACTGCTTTTAATTTCCGCCCGGGATCGCCGGCGCTCTTTTCCGATAGAAAAGATGTTTCCCGGAAATAAGTATAACACATAAACAGAATTAACTGGTATAATTATCAAAAATCCGATCTCAGAAAGGAAGCCTCATGGAAATAGAACGTAAATGGCTCATCAAAACCGTCCCCGCCGATCTGGAATCCTATCCGCATCACATCATTGAACAGGGATATCTGAATACGGCTCCCGTCGTGCGCATCCGCCGGCAGGATGACAACTACATCCTTACATATAAAGGAGGCGGAATGATGGCCCGAGAAGAATACAACCTTTCTCTGGACGCTCCGTCCTACGCGCATCTCCGCACGAAAGTAGACGGACGCATCATCTCCAAAATTCGCTACATCATCCCGCTCGAAGATGGTCTGAAGATCGAACTCGACCATTTCTCCTCCCCGATCGAAGGGCTCTATCTGGCAGAGATCGAATTCGAATCCGTTGAGCAGGCGGAGACCTACACGGCTCCGGACTGGTTCGGCGACGATGTGACCTACGACGCGAGATACCATAACTCTGTTATGTCTCAGATGTGATCCGCTTCCTTATTCACTATACCGACTGTTTTTTTACATGTTGAGGGCCTTGTCGGTGCAGGCTCTCACCGCCTCGATCACCGCAGACCGGAATCCGAGCTGCTCCAGCGTCGTAACACCCTCAATCGTCGTTCCTCCCGGTGAGCACACCATATCTTTCAGTTCACCCGGATGTTTTCCGGTCTCAAGGACCATCTTTGCGCTTCCCAGAACTGTCTGCGCAGCAAAATGATACGCCTGCGCTCTGGGCATACCATCCGCAACAGCGGCGTCAGCCATGGCCTCGATGAACATATAGACGTAAGCCGGTGAGCTCCCGCTGAGGGAAGTCACGACCCCCATAAGGCTCTCGGGTACCTGTTCCGCCTCACTGAACGAGGAAATCAGGCCGGCACATATCGAGAGTTCATCCGCGGAAACATTTGCATTCGGGCAATATCCGGTGATTCCCTCACCGACCAGAGCCGGTGTATTCGGCATACAGCGCACAATTTTCCGGTCTTTTCCGAGAACAGCCTCCAGATCCGCAATCGATCTGCCCGCCATGATGGAGAGAATGAGCTGGTCGCCCGTGAGCACATCCGCCAGCTCCCCTCCCGCGATGGGAAAGACATTCGGTTTGATGGCAAAAAGGACCAGATCCGCTCCGCTTACACACGCGGCATTATCTTCAGTCACCTTTATTCCGAAGGCTTTCTCCGCTTTTTCTCTGGCTGCACTGCTTTTATCGGAAGCCGTGATGTTCTCTGCTTTCACAAATCCCTTCGCGATGATTCCTCCTATTATTGCGCTGGCCATATTTCCGCATCCGATCACTCCTATCTTCATTCGTACCTCCCTGCTTATCTCATTTTCCGCTAAAAGTATCTTACATGAAAGGCAGCCCCCGCCGGTAAGAGGCGGGGGCGTTATCCATTGTCATTTTTTTACTGCATGTCCGGTCTTCCTTCCATGCCGTCATCATAGTTTTCTTCGTCAACGATCTCGATCGGAAGAGTCCCGTCCGTATCCTCGTCCAGATCCTCATCAATAATATCCGTTCCGTCATCGAAGCCTGTATCCGTGCTTTCCGGGATCTCCACATCCACCGATGAGAGATCAGTGTCACCTGACACGTCCTGTGCAGCTGAAGAATCGGATGCCGCACCTGTCGTACCCGGTTCCGGTACCTCAGTAGGCGTCGGTGATACGACCGTAACGATTTCATTTGTCGTCAGTATCACACCGGCATAGTACATGCGTTCATTGGTGCCCGTCGTCCCGCTTTTCAGGAGTGCTGCCGCATCTTTAATCGCTGTAACGCCCAGGTCTTCGGCCGGCTTTACAATCGATGCGTAAATCTTTCCGCCAAGGACTCTTGTGCTGACTTCGTCATCACCATCAAGACAGATGACGGTCAGTTCGGCTTCCGTTTCCTCCACGACATCTGTTACGGCATGAGCCTGAATGCCGTTGGCACATACCAGCGCATCAATTTCCGGTTTTTCCGCGAGCAATTGTCTGACAGTCTCCTTGATCGCTTCGAGATTGAATTCATCCGCATTTACCCGGTCGACATTGGTCATCGATCCGTAGGATGCCAGGGCCTCAGCAAATGACTCTACATCGTCGGCCATATCCTCATTATCAGCTGTATAGATAAATGCGTAATTGCTGATCTTGCCGGTCTTTTCGGCGAATAGTTCCGCAAGACGCGGAATGCATACAAATCTGTCCGTAAGGATCTGTGCCGCTGCCAGTCCGGATCCCTCGACCCCCTTGTTCATCAGAATAGTAGGAATACCTGCATCCCTGGCCTTCTGAGCACTTTCCGATGTTGCGTTCTTGTCGATGTTGTCACATATGATGACAGAAGCATTTGCTGAAATCGCGGCATCAAAAGCCTCTGTCTGTTTTGCTGTGTCATTCCCGTATGTCTTTACAACTACCTTATAACCTTCTTTTTTGGCGCCTGATATTATCTCCGCTTCCTCCTGCGCCGACAGTCCGACTTCTGTCGGAATGATCAGGTAGATGCCTCCCTCCACGGTCTCTGTGACTTCCGGGGTGGGTGTCATGGTGGCGGACTGTTCGATAGCCGGGTCCGGTCCGGACACAATCGGATCCGTACCGGTCTGTTCCGTCTTCTGCCCGCAGCCGATCATGGACAGTACCATCGTCATCGCCAGGATAAAACCCGCTGCCTTCTTTATCATACACATACCTCCTTCATATCCGATCGGGATATGGGCGTATTGTATCACAACCATCATTTGCGCACAAGCTTCGCTATTCTTTTGAGCGCCTCTTTCGTATTCTCATGTGTGCCGAATGCCGTCAGTCTGAAGTATCCTTCTCCGCTCGGACCGAAGCCGGACCCCGGTGTTCCGACCACATTGGCCTCACTGAGAAGATAGTCAAAAAATTCCCAGCTGCTCATCTCCCGGGGCGTCTTCAGCCAGATATACGGAGCATTTACTCCGCCCGATACGGAGTAACCCAGATCCGTGAGGCCCCTGCGGATCATGGCTGCGTTTTCCATATAGTAGCTCACCTGCTCCCGGATCGCTGCTTTTCCTTCCTGTGAGTAGCAGACTTCACCTGCTCTCTGTACAATATAGGGGGCACCGTTATATTTTGTCCCGTGCCTGCGGGCCCACATGTCATGAAGGCTGGCCTCCCCGCATCTGAGATCTTTCGGCACGACCGTATAGCCGAGTCTGAGTCCTGTAAAACCGGCATTCTTCGAAAAGCTTCGAATTTCGATGGCGCAGGTACGTGCATTTGCACATTCATAAACAGAATGCGGAATATCTTCCTCCGATATGTAGGCTTCATAGGCGGCATCATAGATGATGACACAGCCGTTCTCATTGGCATAATCGACCCATTTCTGAAGCCCTTCCTTCGTGATCGAGGCTCCCGTCGGATTATTCGGGAAGCACAGATAGATAAGGTCCGGTCGTTCCGATGGCAGATCGGCGGTAAATCCGTTCTCACTGGTACAGGGCATGTAGATGACATTGCTCCATGTACCTGTTTCCGGATCGTAAGTACCGGTACGCCCCGCCATTACATTGGAGTCCACGTAGACCGGATAGACCGGATCGCAGACTGCGATCTTCGTATCTTCTGCAAAAAGTTCCTGAATATTTCCGGAATCGCATTTGGCTCCGTCCGAAACAAATATCTCATCTGCATATATTTCACATCCTCTGGCCGCAAAGTCCTGCTCCGCGATTTTCTCTCTCAGAAAGCTGTATCCGAGATCGGGTGCATACCCGCGAAAACGGGCTGCATCTCCCATCTCATCCACCGCCTCATGCAGTGTTCTTATGACAGGAGCAGAGAGAGGCAGAGTAACATCTCCGATGCCCAGGCGTATAATTTCAGTATCCGGATGGCTTTCCCTGAAAGCTGCCACTTTTCCGGCTATCGTTGAAAACAGGTAACTGCCCGGAAGCTTCAGATAATTCTCATTTACTCTAAACATCTCTTTCTCCTCCATTTTTCAGATCGTAATATCTCCCTCGAAGACCTCCGTTGCAGGTCCGGTCATAAAAACAGAGCCCTCTTCCCGATCCCATTCTATGAAAAGATCTCCGCCGTTCAGATGGATCGTTACGGGACTTTCCGCAAGTCCCCCAAGAATTGCAGCGACTGCGGTCGCGCAGGCGCCCGTGCCGCAGGCCCATGTCTCCCCGCTGCCGCGCTCCCAGACACGCATACGGATATTGTGCTCATCCTGCGCATAGACGAATTCCGTGTTCACTCTGTCCGGAAACACTTCATGATTCTCAAATTTCGGTCCGATCTTCTCAATTTCCAGATTCTCCACCGCTTCAAGACTGTCCATAAAGACGATGCAATGCGGATTGCCCATGGAAACACAGGTGACGGCATATTCTTTTCCGTCCACACAGAGAGGTGCGTTGATCGCAGTCTGACCGCTCTCGTCCGCCAGACGGACCGGGATATCCTCCGGTCTCAAAATGGCATGACCCATATTTACGCGCACAAGAACGACCTTTCCGTCCTCCACCGTCAGCTTCAGGATCCTCGGTCCGGCTCCGGTCGCTATTTTCACGGTCGTCTTATCCGTCAGACCGTGATCATAAACATACTTGCCCACGCATCGGATCCCGTTCCCGCACATCTTGCCCCGACTGCCGTCCGCGTTGTACATATCCATCTCGAAATCCGCGTTCTCGGTCGGTTTGATCAGAATCAGTCCGTCCGAACCGATTCCAAAATGGCGGTCGCTCACATATTTCGCCACTGCTTCCGGGTCTCTTACCTGTTCCCTGGTACAATCAACATATACATAGTCATTACCGATTCCATGCATTTTCGTAAAGTGCATACGCAAATCCTCCTTGTAACAAAAAAGAGGGCAGATCCCCGGAAACAGACCCGAGACCTGACCCCTTTGTCAAAGTCTTCTTAACGTCAATCGTAATTATACGACGAGGGCAATCGAATGTAAAGCGCCGTATCATGCATTTAGCGGCAGCATTTTACTTTCTTCTCCCCTTGCAATAGGTAATGAACCCTCTGAGGATCTCCCTGTCCTCTCTGCTCATCCCTTTGATCCGGGACAGTCTTCTTTCTGCCCGCTCAAAACAGTTGCCGAGCATCTCCTGTGCATAAGACAGCGCGCCGGATTCCCGGAATATTCTCTGTACTTCATCAAGTTCCGCATCCGTGATACGCTTCTTGCCGTAAATTTTGAGAAGATCCTCCTCGTAGGCCGGGTTCATTGTCCGCACATACATATAAAGAATCGTCTGCTTGAATTCGGTGATATCCGATCCGACATCCTTGCCGAGCTTCTCCGGATCCGCATAAATTCCCAGAATATCATCCATGATCTGGTAGGCAATTCCAATGTCCTCTGCCACACGGTCCAGACTCTTCATCTGTTTTGCATCCGCACCTCCCAGTATCATGCCGAGATGCAGAGGCCCGATCACCGAATAACCGGCCGTCTTAAGATAATATATATCCCAGATAGATTTCTCGAGCAGCGCTTTTCGCTCCTCATCGCTATACACTTCATCCTGGATCTCATAGGGCAGGACAACATCCAGAAGCTCACCGCGGATCGTCTGGATAACAATATCGTCGAAATATCCGATCAGTTCAGCGAGGTGTTCATTTCCGGAATAATGGTCAACGATCTGCCGGTTGGCGTAATAAATACCCAGATCTCCTACGCAGATCGCGGTGGACTTGGCCAGATTTCCCGGCTTCTCTCCTGCTGCCGCCATCTGAATGTTCCGGACATTCAGACGATGTTCATATCTTCTGTGAACGGTAATTTTCCCGCGTCTCGTGCCTGCATTGTCAATGATATCGTCATGGACCAGTACGCCGGTCTGAAAGATTTCAAATGCAAGGGCCAGCATATCGCTCTCGGCGGCATTGCATGGCTCTCCTTTCATATGGACAGCGATCTGATAGCCGAGATTGACCAGCATTCCCCGCAGCATCTTTCCGCCGGAGTTCAAGTCAGCAAGATCTTCCCGAAAAGGACGAATGAGCGGATTCGGTTCTTTTCTGAGTGCTTTGTTATATATATTCACCTTCCTGGTCAGTCTGGTCAGGGAGTCCCTGTAGAACGCGGAGAACGCAGCGAGTTCGTTCGTCATTTTTTTCTTAGTCATTCTTTCCCCCTTTCTTCGAGTGACAGATTCCCCTGCTTCACTAATTATTTGCCTTTATTGATCTGAATCGTCTCGTAATAATCCAGAGCCTTCTTCATATCCTCTTTGGAGAAGTCCGGCCACAGAACATCCGTGAACCATATCTCGGAATATACCGTCTGCCATGGGAAGAAATTGGAAAGCCTCCTGTTCCCTCCCGTGCGGATGACCAGGTCAATATCAGGTACATCTTTCGTATCGAGATAGGATTCGAATGCCTTCTCCGTCAATGTCTCCGGGCTGCAGATTCCGGCTTTCACATCCGCAGCATACTTTTTCACTGCGCGAATGATCTCATCTCTTCCACCGTAGCTGATCGCGATCTGGACCAGCAGGTTCTTACAGTGAGCTGTCATCTGCTCCGCCTTATAGATGATATTTTTCGAATGTTCATCAAGTTTGGAAAGATTTCCGACTACAACGACCCGGATATCTCTCTCAATACAGGTCTGTACCTCCTCGGTAAAGAATTTCTCCATCAGCTTGAAGAGACTTGCGACCTCCTCCTGACTTCTTTCCCAGTTCTCTGTGGAAAATGCATAGACGGACAGATACGGAATATCCTCATCCTGGCACCAGGTGCACAGATCCATAAAGGTATCAACGCCCTTCTCATGCCCCCGCATGACGGAAGCCAGCATGTGCTGACGTGCCCAACGCCTGTTGCCATCCATAATTACGCCAAGGTGCTTTACTTTGTTCTCTGCCATGACTCCTCCTTCTTATATCTGTGCTTCGTTTACACTTCGTAATCAGCAAAAAATCTTTCCAGTGCCGCTCTGTATTTGTCCTGATCAAAATACCAGGACATGGCATGGGTCGCCCCATCCACGAGGCAGATCCTCTTCGGTGCCGCACAGGCCTGGTAATTCTTGATAGACATATGTACCGGAACGAAGTCATCCCCGGTACCGTGTATGAACAGGACCGGCACCTGAGCCTTCTTAAGAATCTTCGGGGCAGATTTTTCATCCATGGATACCCCTGCGAACACTCCGGCCCAGAAGTTTATGAGCGGAATCGCCAGATACGTCACCGGCCCCAGACTTTTCTTCATCACATCCTTTGCGATATCCATGGGTGTTGTAAATCCGCAGTCCGCTATAATGCCTCTGAGATTCTCCGGAAGTTCCTCGCCCTCCGCCATCAGGACCGATGCAGCTCCCATGGAGATTCCGTGGAAATAGAGCGGCAGCTCTTCTCCCAGTCTTCTCGTCATCTCGGCTCCCCAGAGAGCAATATCCTCACTTTCCCGGATGCCCATGGTTAGATACTTACCCTCGCTTCGCCTGTGGGCGCGTTCCTCGATCATGAGCAGGTTGGCTCCGTTCTCATGATAGTAGCGAAGAATACCTCCGAAATCTTTCCGCGAAGAACTGTGATATCCATGGCACAGCACAATGTTGCGGACAGCTTCCCCTTCGGCGGGAAGATAAGAGGCGTAGAGTTTCAGCCCGTCCTTCGAAATGATCGTCCAGTCCTCTACATCCAGCTCCTCGTTGTACCGGACCTCGTTAAGATATGCCTGATAGTAATCCGGTGTCGTATAATTCTCATCTGCGGGCGGATCATCTGCGTATGGTTCGTGGCGCAGCAGGAATCCGTTCATCATTCGGTAACTGATCAGGCCGGCGGTGCCTGCGACGGCAGCGGCGGCGGGAATAGCGATTTTTAAAAATGTGCTCATATAGTAATGCTCCTTATCCGGCGATCACACAGTCTTATCAGCAGCTTCGCGGCTTCTGATATCTGATATCTCCGATATCCTTTCACAACAGACTCGCGAACGCTTCGCTTTTCGCTCGTTATCTTATCATATTATACCTCAGAGACGCCGGAAACTCCATGCCGACATCTCCCGACTCTCTAAAGTAGTCACGGTATTGCACGATGAAGAATAAAAAAGGATGAGGTCCAATCTCATGATCGAACCTCACCCCATAACTTTCACAGAACTCCCCTTACATCGAGAATACACCGTAAGATATGAGCGACATGATCGTCGCCGCCAGACCAATTCCCAGAAGAATCGCAAGGGATGCCTTTTTTATATCAATTTTCAGAAGAGACGCCGCAAGCGCACCCGTCCAGCCGCCGGTCCCCGGAAGAGGAATTCCGACGAACAGCATAAGTCCCAGGAACTCCGCTCTCTGAATGCCCTCGGATTTTGACAGAGCTCTCGCCTCAAGTCTTCTCACAATTCCGCCGAAAAGCTTCGTCGGTCTCAGCCAGTTAAAAATTTTCTCGATAAAAAGAAGAATAAATGGTATCGGAATAATATTCCCGATGACCGAAAACAGAATGGCCTGCCAAAGCGGAAGCATCAGAATCCTCGCAAGCGGGATTCCGCCTCGAAGCTCTATGAGCGGCAGCATCGAACAGATGACGACCAGTGCCTGCGGCGGCAGAAAACTGAGATTTGCCTGTACCCAATCAACAACAACCTGCATAATACCTCCTGTTACCCGGTTGAATCGCAATGCCTCTGCGTGTAATCGTCCGTCCCACATACGGCATCACCTGAGAAACGTGCGTAGACGAGTATACCAATTTCAGATCCCCGTGTAAAGCAGTCATTTTCGATTCTTTATGACGTTCGTTTTTTATGCACGCTCAGCCAGGAACTCTGCCAGGGCAGTGTACAGTTTTTCCATCTCCCGGTCCGTCCCGATCGTCACGCGCAGGTAATTATCGATTCTTGGTTTATTGAACCAACGGACATAGATATGCTTCTCCCGGAGATATTCAAAAATCTCTTTTGCAGGTACACGCTCATGCGTAACGAACAGAAAATTCGAGCATGAATCTTCCAGTTCAAATCCCATTTCACGAAATCTGGCGGCAGCATTTGCACGCGTTCTTACAATTTTCGCGCAGTTATTCCGGAAGTTCTCCGTGTCACGCACCTCCGCTGCTCCCAGAACGATTCCCGGATAATTCATGGTATAAGAGTTGAAGCTGTACTTGACGTCATTTAAGTATCGGATCATTTTGGCGTTCGCAAATGCATATCCGACCCGAAGTCCCGCCATGCTCCTGGACTTGGAGAATGTCTGGGTAATGATGACATTATCGTAACGGTCAATCAGCGGAAGCGCGCTCTCCGCCCCAAAATCGACATAGGCCTCGTCGACTATGACCACACTGTCCGGATTGCTCTTCACGATCTCCTCAATTGCAGAGAGCGCAAGAGAAGCACCGGTCGGCGCGTTCGGATTCGGAAAAACAATACCTCCGTTTTCCTTTTTATAATCCTCCGGACAGATGTGGAAATTCTCGTCCAGCGGCTGTGTCACATACGGAATGCGCAGCATCTCTGCCCACACATCATAAAAGCTGTATGTGATATCAGGGAACAGGATCGGCCTGCCCGAGTTGAAAAAAGTCATGAAACACATGGCGAGGACATCGTCGGAGCCGATTCCCACGAAGACTTCCTCGTCCTTTCGACCGTATACTTCGGCTATTGCGTGTACGAGTTCCTCGATCTTCGGATCCGGATAGAGCCTCATCCTGTCCAGATTCAATGATTCCAACGCCTTCTTCACATTCGGCGATGGCGGGTAGGGATTTTCGTTGGTATTCAGCTTTACAATGTCCTGTGCCTTAGGCTGTTCACCCGGTGTATAAGGAACGACTTTTCTGACATTACTTTCCCAGCTCATATTATGTTCCTTCCTATTGAAGTAGTTGAAGCAGATCACATCGGATCCTGATCACAGACCGTAAGATGCCGCCACTTCCCTGAATCCCGGAAGTGAATTTTTTACGGTCTCATGCGATACGCAGTAAGCTACACGGGTCCAGCCGGCGCAGCCAAAGCTGCTTCCCGGAACGATCAGGATCTGTTTTTCCTTGCACTTTGCGACAAATGCCTTCTCATCCGGTTCCGGAGACTTCAGCCAGAGATAAAACGCCCCCTGCGGCTCGACAAATGTATAACCGGCCTCGCGCAGCCCGTCCATGAGCATCTGCCTGTTCTCGGCATAAAATTCGACATCGGTCTTCTCATTCAGGCACTTCGCGACGACTCTCTGCTGCAGGGACGGAGCGTTGACGAAACCGAGAATGCGGTTGGCGACATTTGCCGCGGAGATCATATCTTCCGCATCATCCACCTCGGAGGGAATGACCAGATAGCCGATCCGCTCCCCCGGAAGGGACAGCGATTTGCTGTAAGAGTATCCTACGACGGTGTTCCTGTAATAGTTCGGGATCCACGGCACCTTGTATTCGCCGTAGACGATCTCACGGTAAGGCTCATCGGAAAAGATAAAAATCGTTGTTCCGTACTCCTTCTGTTTCTCGTCAAGAAGTCTGGCGATCTCTTTGATGCACTCTTCAGAGTAGACAACGCCGGTCGGATTGTTCGGGGAATTCAGAATGACCGCTTTCGTCCTCGGTGTGACCACCTCCGCCAGAGCATTCGGATCCGGCTCAAACGTTACGGGATCCGTCGGGACCTCAATCAGTCTGCCGTCAAAATTCGACACATACGCACGGTACTCACCGAAGTATGGGCTGAATGTCACGACTTCGTCGCCGGGATTGAGTAATGTCTTAAAGAAAACATTCATGCCTCCGGCGGCACCGACGATCATGACCAGATTGTCAAATGTATAGGATGTACCGTAAAGACCGTTCAGGTGGGCAGCAATCGTCCCGCGGACATCGATAAAACCGGAATTGCTCATATAGCCGTGTACAAGGACAGGATCTTCGTTCGTCACGATATCGATGATTGCCTCCCTGACCGCCTCCGGAGCCGGCACGTTCGGATTGCCCAGGCTGAAATCATATACATGGTCCGCACCGTAGACGGCTGCCATCTTCTTGCCTTCCTCGAACATGGCGCGAATAACGGAACTGTTCTTTACGTAACCCTTCATCTTCTCAGAAATCATACTAGTCTCCTCTCACAAGGAAAGCGTTCTCTTACGGAAAAAGCCTTCCAATATCAAACTCATAAAAAATACTTTACTCCCTTTCGTGCTTTAAAGCAACACAAAAAAGGATGATAAGACACCTCTCATCATCCCTCTGTGCTTTCTTTATTCTACGACGAGCTTCTTGAAATTTTTCTTGCCCCGCTGGATCACCGTCTCACTGCCGGCAATGTCATCCTTCTTCAGCATCGCGAAGACGTCTCCGACTTTTCCGCCGTTGACCTTGACACCGCCCTGCTGGATCGCACGGCGGGCTTCACCGTTGGATGTGACCAGACCGGCCTTTACAAGTGCCTGAATGACACCGATCTCTCCATCCGTAAAGTCTTCGTCGTGAAGTACGGTCGTCGGAATATCCGCCTTGGCACCGCCGCCAAAGAGTGCCTTCGCGGCATCCTGTGCTTTTCCGGCTTCCTCTTCACCGTGAACAAGACTCGTCAGCTCATATGCCAGGATCTCCTTGGCTTTGTTCAGCTGGCTGCCTTCCCACTTGTCCATTTCATCGATCTGTTCAAGCGGCAGGAATGTCAGCATACGGATGCATTTCAGCACGTCGCTGTCCGCCACGTTCCTCCAATACTGGTAGAATTCGTACGGAGATGTCTTGTTCGGATCCAGCCATACAGCGCCGCTGGCCGTCTTGCCCATCTTCTTGCCCTCTGAGTTCAGGAGCAGTGTGATCGTCATGGCATGGGCATCTTTGCCGAGCTTACGACGGATCAGTTCCGTGCCGGCAAGCATGTTGGACCACTGGTCGTCTCCGCCGAACTGGAAATTGCAGCCGTAGTCCAGGAACAGTCTGTAGAAATCGTAGCCCTGCATGAGCATGTAGTTGAATTCAAGGAAAGTCAGACCTTTCTCCATTCTCTGCTTGTAGCACTCAGCCGCGAGCATACGGTTCACGGAGAAGTGAGCGCCGACTTCGCGCAGGAAATCCACATAATTCAGGTCAAGCAGCCAGTCTGCATTATTGACCATCAATGCCTTCCCGTCAGAAAAGTCTATAAAACGGCTCATCTGAACCTTGAAGCAATCGATATTATGCTGAATCGTCTCCTTCGTAAGGACCTTTCTCAGATCCTGACGTCCGGACGGATCTCCGA
The DNA here is from genome assembly GCA_946535445.1 of uncultured Lachnospiraceae bacterium. Classification (GTDB taxonomy): domain Bacteria; phylum Bacillota; class Clostridia; order Lachnospirales; family Lachnospiraceae; genus Chordicoccus. The sequence continues at coordinate 4,250 of CAMNDN010000023.1, read as the reverse complement.
TCATGCCCGTTCCTCCGCCAAGGAGTGCAATCGGCTTGTTCCCGGCCATCTGCAGTCTCTTCATAAGGCAGAGCGCCATGAAATGACCGACATGAAGGCTGTCTGCCGTCGGGTCAAAGCCGATGTAGAAAGTCGCCTTTCCATTATTCAGCATATCCCTTACCTGATCTTCGTCTGTGACCTGTGCAATCAGGCCTCTTGCTTTGAGTTCTTCATAAATTCCCATCGTTCAATCTCCTGTACACTTTTTCCAGAATGTCTGCGAACTAGTATAAGACTTTTATGTTTTAAAATCAAGTGCGTACCTGTACGCGGATCATTCGGAAATGTAGGCAAACGGATCTTCCTCCTTCATGAACCGGATAATATGATAGGCACAGGACGCCGCCACATTCTCCTCCCGGAGTATTCTGCGTACCTCCTCCCGGTCTGCCAGGACCTGAATGATCTCCTCACTCTCCTCCATATACTTTGCGGACAGCTCGCCTGTCACATATCCGAATACACATGCGCAGCTTTCATCCGTCATACCGACTGTCGTATATCTGGGTGCCTCATAAACAGGGTCCGCCTCGATCGGATGCAGGATCATGCCGGTCTCCTCGTGAACTTCCCGTATCGCCGCCTCGCGGAAATTTTCACCCTCATCGATAAGGCCTGCTGGAAGTTCATAGACATACGCATCAATAGGGAAACGGTACTGCCTGACCAGCAGAACGCGGCTCCTGTCCTTCGTGACCGCGTAGATAATGACTCCGTCCGGTCTGTTCACGTGTGTCTCCAGCTTCAGATCCTCCGGCTTCTCAGCCCGGGATGAAACATAATATCTTCCCCGGCTCCCGTTCTTTCGTACGGTATCCAACTCATACATATTCAGGAACCTGTTCTGCGTCTGCTGTGTCACTTTCTCGATTTTTCCCATAGTTCTCTCCTTATTCAGCCTGTACATACGCCCGCCTGTACAGGAAAAGGACTGCCGCTTAAAACCTGTTTACGCGTCAGTCCTTTGTATAGTTCTGTTATACGGAACGTCCGGGCAGTATCCCGACCGTTCATATTTCCTTAAGTATAAATCACGACGGCATGATCTTCGACTACATTGTCATAAACAATCGGCATGACCTCGATCGGTGTATTGACGCACCCGTGCGAACCGCTGGTCAGCCAGATATCTCCGCCGAATGTCGATCTCCAGGTAGCGTCGTGAATTCCTTCACCGCCGTTAAAGCAGACCCAGTAATTGACAAATGACTCATATCCGTTGACTTCATATGTACCCAGAATGACTGAGGTGTCTTTATACTTGATGGACCAGCAGCCGGGATCTGTCATACGTTCTTCGTTCGCCGTACCTGTGACGACCGGCGTCTCCACGACACATTCTCCGTTGTGGTAGACCCACATCATCTGCGCCCCGATACTGACCTCGACATAAGTATCACCGAGTCCCTGGTTGTAATCATAGACTCCCTTCTGATAATACTCGACGTCATATCTTCCGGCAGTATGAGCATAGAGATTCGACTTTACGGAAGCCGTTGTATCATCGACATACATTCGCCAGCCATAGTCTCCGGTAGAGATCGTGACCGTGTCTCCGTAATGTGTCGTGAACTCCCAGGGAACATCATATGTATCGTAATTAAGATGCCAGCTCATGACCAGATCCTCAACGGCCTGCTCGTTAAGGCTGACATCCGTCCCGTTGTCGATGAGGAGTGACCCGATTACTTCCGGTGTAAAGATCATCTCATCATTATTCCAGAGCACATAAGTCATTCCCTCTGACTTCATATACTCATTCCACTGCTCTTCGCGATGATTCAGGTTCTCGTCATCACTGTAGATATTCGGATAGATCCGGAACTCTTCCAATTTTACTTCCGAAAGACCTTTTCCGACTGCCGCGCGAATCGCGTCCTTGGCTTCGTCCAGTCTGATCTCAGAGCCCAGAACTTCAGGGAAGACCTTATAGTATCCGGTCTCATCCGGGCCGACATAAGCATCCTCGACCTTCTTAAATTTCTCAGGGTCAAGTATATTCAGCCTGTTCATTGCGTCCTCAAGGGCTGTGTCATCATAGGTGACATTGAGATTAATTTCCCTGTCCTTTCTGTGGAACATGAGGAACGGCCAGAGTAATGCATGCTGTTTTTTCAGTGCTCCGGATACTTCGTCGAACTGGGTGAACTGCAGATTCAGATTCTCTCCGCTGATCACCTCATCGGAAGTCCCCTCAACGCCTCTTACTGTCAGTTCGTAATCCTCTGTATGATCGACCATCTTCTGCTCAGCCTTGGAGACATTATCCAGACTCACTTTGACACCATTGATATAGGTATTCGGAAGAAAATGGAAAAAGAAGAACAGTGCGAAGACGATATATACTCCTCCCACTACTCCGAGCACGATCTTCAGCCATAGCTTCTCCTGTCTTGTCAAAGCTTTTCTTTTGATCCTGTTCTGAATAAAGCCGATCAGACCTGATCTTCCCTCGCTTTTTTTTCCTGACACTTTCCGAGCGCTTTTCACTTTAGGAGCTTTTACTGTTTTTGAAACCTTTGCACTCTTTGATACTTTGGCTTTTCTGGCTCCTGCTGTTTTTGGCGTTTTCGTACCGCGAACTGTGTTCGTCGAAGCCGCCGCTTTCATAACTTTTGCCACTTTTTCACCTTAAAATTGAATAAAAATCCTGATTTTACGCGAAACACAACCTATTGTATCAAAAAACACTATCACTGTCACGTACAGTTTACAGTTCTTCCGTGAGTATTTTATAAAACATGACCGTTTTCAGCAGATTTCGGATACTGATCGATTCATTGGCACCGTGAACAGTTCCTCTTTCCTCTGCACTCATCTCCATAGGCGTAAACTTGTACACATGATTTGATATTCTTGAATAATAACGGCTGTCTGTTCCGCCGTTCAGCTGATAAGGGCCTACCGGTATATCCTTGAAGGTGCGTCGGATCACTCTCTTCAGCATCTCCCACTCCTCACAGTCGATCTCAGAGACAGGCGTCGGAGGTGTACCCGCAATAAGGGCTACTTCGATCGAAGGATCCTGCACCTTTCTTTTCAGCTCCCCACAGATCGATTCAGGAGTATCCCCTTCGAGCATTCGGACATTGACGCCCATGGCTGCACGGTCCGGCAGAACGTTAAAAGCGGATCGGCCTTCAAATATCACGACCGCCGTTGTTGTTCTGACCATTGCGTTAAAACTGGATCCCATAACGGTAGCTGCCGCCTTGATCGCGGGGGCAAGCATCCCGGCATGGGCAAATGCCGGCCGCTCGTAAAAAGGCACTTCTTTCGAAATCTCGCGGAACATTAGTCGGACCGGCGTTGACAGGCGTGCCGGAAAAGGATTTTCCTCCAGTCTCACAGCTGCCTTTGCGAGTTTTCCGATTGCGGTATGACGGGGCGGAGTCGACGCATGACCGGATTTCGATTTGATCGTCAGCATATAGTTCGCTGTCCCTTTTTCTGCGATACCGACCATGGCCGCTTTCTTCCTGAGTCCGGGCAGTCCTTCCGGAATAACGGCACCTCCCTCGTCCAGTACGAAGGCAGGTCGAACGCCTTCACGGTACAGAGTATCTACTATATTCCATGTCGTCTCCCCGCTGACCTCTTCCTCGCCGCCAAAGGAAAGATACAGATCATTCTTCGGTCTCCATCCTTCAGACAGCGCGTGGTCCACGGCCTCCATAATGGCACACAGAGTCCCTTTCGTATCCAGGGTACCGCGCCCGTAGATCCTTCCGTCGCGTATTTCCGCTCCGAACGGATCACAGGTCCACCCTTCCTGACCGGCCGGGACGACGTCATAATGAGCCATCAGAACCGATGGTCTTTCGGAGCTCTCTCCTCTGATTTTGAAGAGAATACCGGTAGGAGGGATCTCCCTGATTTCCGAATATTCCCGGATCGCGGGAAAGCGATCGATCAGAAGTCTGCGGAACGAGGCGAACTCCTCCATATCCATTTTTTTCAGGTCTTCTGAGGAAACCGTCTTCAGACGGATCATGGCACGGAAATCATCTATTATTTTCCTGCTGTCAAGTTTCATAACTACCTCATGGTGTCATCGGGTCTTCCGGTACTTTCTTCCTTATTATAAATGTCATCATTACCGTTATAATAACTATTATTGCCGCTGTTATCATAACCGCCGCTATTGTAACTGCCGTTGTTGTAGCCGCTGTTGTCATAACCGCCGTTATTATAACTGTTGTTGTCAT
>CAMNDN010000022.1:0-32238 GCA_946535445.1 uncultured Lachnospiraceae bacterium | reverse complement strand
GCATGGATCTTGCTTGTGGAGATGCCGACCTCCGCTCCGAAACCGTAGCGGAATCCGTCTGCGAAACGAGTGGAGATATTGCGGTACACACCTGCCGAGTCCACCATCTGCATAAAGTATTCTGCCGCCTCATCATTCTCTGTCAGGATAGAGTCTGTGTGATGCGATCCGAAACGGTTGATATGTTCACAGGCCTCTTCCACCCCGTCAACAAGCTTTATGGATATAATAAGCTCAAGGTATTCCGTCCGGAACTCATCCTCTCCCATGATTTCACACGGAATGATTTCGGACACTTCTTTCGTGCCGCGGATCTTTACGCCCGCCCCTCTCAGTGCCTCTGCGATCTTCGGCAGGAATTCCTCAGCTATATCACGGTGAACGAGCAGTGTCTCAACGGCATTGCACGCAGCGGTATACTGGCATTTTGCATCCAGAATGACCGGGACCGCCTTCTCAAAATCACATTCTCTGTCCACATAGATGTGGCAGATACCGTCCGCATGTCCCATGACGGGAATCTTAGTGTTGTCCATAATATAGCGGACAAATCTGTTCGAGCCGCGCGGAATCAGGAGGTCTACATCTCCTTCACATCCAAGAAGCTCATCTATTTCATTATGCAGCTCAGCCTGCAGCATACATCCTTCCGGAAGCCCTGCCTCACATGCGGCCTCATAAATCGTTCTGAAAAGGACTCTGTTGGTCTCAGCGGTCTCCTTGCCGCCTTTCAGGATCGCACAGTTCCCGCTCTTAAGGCATAATGTCGAGATCTGTACCAGCGCATCCGGTCTCGCCTCAAAAATAACGCCGATCACGCCGATCGGGCAGCTGATCCTGTACATGGTCAGTCCGGCATCCAGTTCACGGGCAAGCTGAACTTTTCCGATCGGATCCGGCAGAGAAATGAGCTGAGCGATTCCGTCGATGACTGATTTCAATTTCCCTTCATCGAATTTCAGCCTCTTAATGACCGCACCGGAAATTCCTGCTTTTTCGGCATTTGAAAGATCTGTTCTGTTGGCCTCGAATATAATATCTTTTCTCCGGTCAAGTTCTTCGGCAATATGAGATAAAGCTGCGTTACGCATCTCTCCCGTTGTTGCCGCGAGACGCGGAGACGCAAGCTTCATTTTGTGTGCTTCTTCCCGAATATTCATAATTCTTCCTTTCTTTTTATGCTTTGCGTCATTATATTGCACCGGCTCCACCTTCGGTCGTTGTCTGCCTTCTGCCTGCCGGAAGTGCGCATTCTCAGAATACTCGTTTTTACAAATTCCGTCAACCTTCTATCTTTATGGCTATTCCGGTACTCTATTTATCATAGAATTGCACAAACTCTCCGTATAACGGCTTGTAAATTCAGTAAAATCTCACTATAATGTTTTTAGATGGGTTATTGTACCCTTTTTTAGGAACATAGCCCCCGCCGGCTGAATGTTCTACGATTTCGGCGGCATAAGTCAGTTACAAGGGAGTAATATCTATGGCAGATTCAACAAATATACGCTTCAACCGGATCATGGATGAGGTCTATAAAGATTTCTACGGATCTTATCCTCCCGGGAGTCCTTCCTCCGGGAATTCCTCACATGAAGCAGACAGCACATCAGACAGCGGTGGGGCTGCGGGTGCCGCTCTTTACGACGAGCCGAAGACACAGGCCGCCACGAACGGACCCGGGCCAAAGAAGGATGCGGACAAGGAGGAGGAAAAACCAAAGGAACCTGAAAAGTCGGGCATGGAAGAGCTCAATGAGCTGATCGGCCTTGAGGCTGTAAAAGACGATGTCAGGGAACTTGTAAACCTCGTAAAAGTCCAGAAAATGCGTGAAGATAAAGGGATGAAGACTGTACCTGTCTCCCTGCACCTTGTCTTTTCGGGAAATCCAGGGACCGGAAAAACGACCGTAGCGAGAATTCTCTCAAAGCTCTATAAAGAGATCGGTGTTCTCTCCAAAGGGCAGCTGGTCGAGGTCGATCGTTCAGGACTCGTCGCCGGATATGTCGGACAGACCGCCATTAAGACTCAGAAAAAAATAGAGGAGGCTAAAGGCGGAATTCTTTTTATCGATGAGGCTTACACACTTGCGAAGGAGGGAAATGATTTCGGTCAGGAGGCGATCGATACTATCCTGAAAGCCATGGAGGATAACCGCAAGGACCTCGTTGTCATCGTTGCCGGCTATACAGACCTCATGAAGACTTTTATAAACAGTAACCCGGGACTTAAATCCCGCTTCAACAAGTACATCGACTTCAAAGATTATACCGCGGACGAGCTGATCGCCATCTTTAATATGCAATGCGACAAGTACAACTATACGGTCAGTCCGGAAGCAAAAGATAAAATCGAAAACGTCATAAGAGTGAGGGAATCCCTTAAGGGTGACAACTTTGCAAATGCCCGGGATGTCCGGAATCTCTTTGAGACTGTTATCACGAATCAGGCATCCAGGGTCGCCCAGATCGAGGATCCGGATGAAAATATACTGACAACAATAGAACCTGAAGATATTGAGGAGCTTACACCCGCAGCCCAGTAAATGACTAGATTGGAGGAATACAGATGGCACACTTTATAAATAAACAGAAAATCCTTGTCGGTCTGATCACGGCTTCCATAACCGCAACTACAATCGGGGGTGCGGTTTACGGCTATCCCCTCAGTTTCTTATTCGGCGGTAATAAGGATGCAGACGCCGAGGCCGGTTCACAGGTCGTCGAAGTCGAGGTGAAGGACATCGAGAATACCATAAATGTGACCGGAGCCCTGGCATCCTCAACGGAAATGACCGCGATGGTAGACAAGAATGCCGCGGATCTGGCAGTCAAAGAGATCAAAGTCAAGATCGGCGATGAGGTGAAGGAAGGAGATGTTCTCTTCACTCTTGATACATCCGATCTTGAAAAAAGCCTTAAGGATAATGAACAGAAGCTGGCTGTTCTTGAGAGAAAGAATGCGATCGCGGCCAATCAGCAGCAGCGTGACTACAGCGACCTCAAAAAGAATAACGCTCTTGCGGAGACGCAGGAAATCCGGAATATCCTGAATGCTGAGGATAAACTTGATGACAATTATGTCGATCAGGGTCTCGCTCTCGATGAACTCTATAAGAAATACGGATACGAAGATCAGAGTTATTACGAAGCATGCGACGCCCAGCTTGCTATGTATGATGCGGAAGATGCACTGAACGCAGGCAGAGAAGATCCTTCGATTACCACAGAAGAACTGAATGAACTGATCACGAATTATAATTCTGCAGTTGAAAGATTCAACACCGCTCTGACTGCCTACGAAGGCAACATAGCGGCCAGCATAATTGCGGAAGCTGCCGTCCGTACCGCCAACCGGACGATCCGTGATGCCGAAAAAGAACTGATCGACAAGAATGAAAATCTTGATAAGGCGAACCGCGAACGGAATCATGCGGAAAAGAAAGCCGTTGAAGGAATCGAAACGGCTGATCTGGACAGAAGCACAAGTGATCAGGAGATCACTACCGATCTCATGAAAATTCGGAAGCAGCTGGCGGCAGCTACGATCACTGCCAAGAGTTCCGGTATCGTTACCGCTGTGAACGCGGTAGTCGGCCAGGTGCCCACAAATGATCCGGTCGTTGTGACAGATATCAATCACTACAATGTAGCCTGCGATGTCGATGAACAGTATATCTCCGATATCAAGGAAGGTATGCAGGCACGGTTCACGACCAATGCCACCGGTGAAGATTTCCTGAACGGTGTTGTCAGTTTTGTAGCTGTGACCCCCACAAAACAGCAGAGCTCGAACAATAATAACAATAACAACAGTGGCAGTAACGGCGGAGCGACATCTACAAGCGGACAGACAGACAAGTCCAGAGGTACCTACCGTGTCCTCATCAAAGTGAACGACCAGAACGACCGTATCCGCCCCGGCATGACCGCGAAAATAACTATTATAACGAATAAAGCGGAAAATGTAACGGCTGTGCCGGTCGATGCGATTGATTACGATCTGGACGGTAATCCGATCCTCCATGTTACCAAAGATGAAGGTGCCACATCTGTAGATGTCAAAGTGACCACCGGACTCTCCGACGGAACATACACGCAGGTCACAGGTGAAGGATTGACTGCGGGAACAAAAATCATTGTTCCTGAAGAAGAAGCTGACGAACTGCCGAATTCAGACCTGTTCAGTTAAAGGGATTACTATGGATCTTCTAAACTTATCGAACATTACGAAAAGCTATTATATCGGTCAGCCGAACGAACTTGAAATTCTTCACGGAATCACCCTTACGATCAACAAGGGAGAATTTGCCGCGATCGTCGGTCAGTCAGGTTCCGGAAAGAGTACCCTTATGAATGTGATCGGGCTGCTGGACAAGCCGACGTCCGGAGAATATATCCTGAACGGTATCGACATCAGAAAATCCAGCGATAAGGACATGTCCGCCATCCGGTGCAAGGAAATAGGCTTCGTCTTCCAGACATATAACCTGATTCCCAGAATGTCTGCCCTGAAGAATGTAGAAGTACCTATGATGTATGCGGGCATGCCGCCGGCAGAGCGGGCAGAAAGAGCCAGACAGCTGCTCATACAGGTCGGAATGGGAGATCGACTTGACCACACGCCTGATCAGCTCTCCGGTGGTCAGAAACAGCGTGTAGCTATTGCGCGCGCCATGGCCAACGATCCGTCTATCATCCTGGCGGACGAACCGACAGGCGCTCTCGATTCCAAGACAGGCCGGCTTGTCATGGATATCTTTCATGATCTGCACAGTATGGGAAAAACAATCGTTTTCATAACCCATTCCAACGAGCTTGCTGAAGAATGCCAGCGCATTCTTACACTTGTAGACGGGCTTATAGTCTCAGAGAGGAGAGGTTCTGAATATGATCAGTTTGCGTGAAAATCTGTCTGTAGCCCTGACAAGCATTCTTGCCAATAAGCTTCGTTCCGTCCTGACCATGCTGGGCATTATCATCGGCGTAGGAGCCGTCATTACAATCGTATCGATCGGAAGCGGCATGGGAAAACAGATGAACGATCAGCTGAATAATGAGGGTTTTGCCAATATCGAAATCAATGCAAAGCAGAAACAAGGGTCTGAACGGCTCGACGACCATCCAATCGTTATCAATAAGGAACTCCTGACGGAGGTATATACAAAATATGCCGATCAATGTGAAGGTATCAGCGTCTCCAAGGATCTGAGCGATGATCAGGATGCCAGCAATTATTACGTCAAGACTAAAAAAGCCTCAAAACAGGTCGGTTTCGTGGCTATTAACTCAGGATACTGGAAATCCAAAAAAAGAAAAATTTTATACGGCTCTCAGATCACGAACAAAGAGTTCAATAACGGTTCACATGTAATCATTATTTCGGAATCCACAGCGAAGAGCCTGTTCGGAAAAGCGGATGAGAGCTGTATCGGGAAAACGGTCGATACATATTTTTCAAATACGTATGCCACTTTCACGGTCAAAGGGATCTTTGAAAAAATGAATGAATACGACGTGGTCTTCATGCCTGACCCGATATCAGGCTCCATATCCGGAGTTCCCTATGCCTTTTTCCCGCTTTCCGCTTACCAGAAACTCACCGGAGCAAACACTGATTTCAGCACTGCAACAATCATACCGAAGACCGAGGGAGGCGGACCGGCAATTATTTCCCTCGTAGAAAGCATAAAGGCCGATATGGAAGAGGGTTCCGACGAGTACGTCGAATATCAGATCACGACCATGCTGGACTTTATAAACCAGCAGACAGCTTACATAAATCAGCAGATCATGACAACGGCCCTGATCGCGGCCATCGCTCTTCTTGTCGGCGGTATCGGTGTCATGAACATCATGATGGTCTCCATAATGGAAAGGACCAGAGAGATCGGAACGCGTAAAGCTCTTGGCGCGACCAACGCTTCTCTTCTGTCCCAGTTCATCACAGAGGCGATCCTTCTGTGTTTGATAGGCGGAGTTATAGGCATCGTGGTAGGCATTATCGGCGGTATCATCGGCTGCCATGTAAGCAAGCTCCCGTACGTGCTGAATGTCCTGTCCATCATCGTTGCATTGCTCTTCTCGGTGTTGATCGGTGCTTTCTTCGGATATTATCCGGCTTCCAAAGCCGCCAGAATGGATCCGATCGAAGCTCTCAGATACGAATAAACAGATCCTGCATTTCATCAAGCGCCTGCCGTGTCCCGGCAGGCGCTATTTTTTTCCATATCGCAAAAGAGTCTTTAAGCCCGAATCCGGGCGGAATATCTCCCAGACAGGGAATTGCCTGCCACAGTCCCGAATTCTTCTCAAAAAGCGGAAGAAGCGCTCCGGCGACACATCTGTTCTCTTCTCTCAGGTACCAGTTCAATTCCAGCCGTCGAATCTGCAGAGGGGATGTCAGATCTACAGACCTGCTCTCTTTCAGCACCTCCTCCGAGTAAGACACAAAGCGCGGCGCATATCCGGATAAAGCCGGATGATCCGGTCTTGCCGCCAGGATATGAGCCAGCTTTCGCATGTAAAAATGCGATGCTGTCTCACAGACCGATTCCTCCAGCCATTTCAGGTTATCCGCTACAAGGAACGGGATCCGGTAATGACACATCTCATGAGCGAACTGATACGCTGCCTGGGAAACATAGCGCATTTCCGTGTTAAGATAAATCTCATGTGTCCCCCGGAAACAGCACGGGCTCTCCTCGCTCCTTACGATCTGTACTCTTAGCGGCATCCGCTCCCTTTCGGGCATATACACATCAAAAAGGCTGACAATTTCATCGAGAACGATCAGAAAATTATCAGCCTTATCAGCATTTTTCTCCGAATACAGATAGTATCCGGCATGATTCGGAAATCTTATCAGATACATTTATGTTCCCGCTTTCCCTGCAATTCCTTCCGTTGTTCTTTCCTTACCGTTTTTTCGGGAACCACGGAATACAGCGGTTGGTACGGGCACAATACTCTTCATATTCTGTTCCGTACCTTTCCAGGAGCCATTTTTCCTCCGTACGTCTGACCAGGACCGTCATATAGATCCAGAACACGAACGGCAGGATCAGAAGGACCGCATTGTGCTTGAAGAGCAGCGCGCCTGTAGCGATAAATGCTGCTCCTGTGTAGGTGGGATTCCTTACCCACGCATACACTCCGTCCGTAACAAGACGGTTGTTTCTGACGTTCATACTGATCTTTGAGACAAATACGGCACCGATCCAGAGAACGGCTCCCAGAACGCAGAAAACCGCTCCCAGTATATAAAATACGGCATGATACCGCTCAATATTTCCAAAAGCCAACACGCCTCTGTCGACCATATTTATAGCAAGTGCCGCAGCAATGAGGACTCCGTATATAAATGGAATGGCGGCGCCTCCGGCCGGAAGCGGAGGAATGCGCTCCTCTTCCTTCTTCTTTTTGATCAGTTTATTGGACATACTCCTATCCCCCTTCTTATTCTCCATGATTTTAACATGGACTTTCCCCGAATGCCATAATTATGTCCCGAAGCGGGCAAAAATGTGATATTATGATAAACATAGCGAATTCACCAAACATGATTGTTCTTGATCAAAAGGAGAAGCAAATTGAAAAGAAAACTAATGTATATAACACTTGCAGGGCTCATGGCCTTCTCCCTGTTATCCTGTGGAGCAAAGCCGTCTGCTCAGCCGGACGATTCCGTCATCCCTTCCACTTCGTCTCAGGAAACCTCTGTACCGGAAACCTCCGGTGCAGCGGAGAGCACAGTCTCCTCTGTTGCCGAGGTTTCATCTCCTGACAGTTCCGCAGTGAGCGATCTCTCTGCTGCGGATCTCTCCGGCGCAGATCTCTCCGGCGCAGATCTCTCTGCATCCGGTGATACTTCTTCCGTTGCCGAAGCAGCCATATCCGGAACACCCGCTCCGGCAGAACCGATCACACAGAAACAGATTTCCCTTACAGATGATCTGGAATTTGCCCAGTTCTCAAAAATCCACTCAGATCCGGCCATCCTCTATGAAAATCACAGGGAGAACAGTAACGGCATCACGATCTGTGTCAATGCGGGGCACGGAACAAATGGCGGAGAGTCTGAACGCACACAGTGCCATCCGGACGGGACACCGAAGGTGACCGGCGGCTCCACGTCTGAAGGTTCCACCACAGCGATGGCAGTCGCTTCCGGAATGACTTTCCTGGACGGTACGGAAGAGCGCGCAGTTACGCTTCCTGCTGCCATTTTCCTGAAAGACAGACTGCTCGATGCAGGCTACAATGTACTCATGATCCGCGAGACGGAGGATGTACAGCTGGATAATATCGCACGTACGGTGCTTGCCAACAATTATGCCCAGGCTCACGTCGCGCTGCACTGGGATTCCACAGAATCAGACAAAGGCGCTTATTATATGAAAGTCCCGTCCGTGGATTCCTATAAGAGCATGTATCCGGTATCTGAGACCTGGGAAAAGAGTGATGCATTCGGCGATTGTCTGGTCGAAGGTCTTAGACAGGCAGGAAGAACAATATACGAAACCGGAAGCATTGAAATGGATCTCACACAGACATCCTATTCCAAAGTCCCGAGTATTGACATCGAACTCGGAGACAGGGCATCCGACCATTCGGATGAACAGCTCCAGAACATCGCGGAAGGACTTCTTATGGGAATCAACTCATACTTCGGAATCGGCGGAGTCGGCTGACATCTTCCGGACCGGATTCCTGCATATCCTCACGGATCGTTTATCTCAACGTGAAAGCGTGTCACTCTGATGCACACGTCTGCGATCCGCCGGAGGCTTTTATTCTTCATCGCGGGATTGTACCCACGATGAAGACGGGTGTCACTTTGCGCGCGTATCGTAGACTCACGTCACGAGTATTGCGCGGTGAAGAATAAATTTTCAGGAGATATTTGCATGAGCGATTTAAAATCATTTGAAAAAATCAATCCCGTTGTTTCGTCGGCAGACTACTCCCTTTCCGCTCTTGCGGCAGCCGGGGTTCCGGAAGCCGTTGAACTTTATAAGGCGGTCAGAAAAAATTCGCCTGATTCTGCGGAACGCGCTTTTTCATCTGACAAAATAACAGATACAGCAGAAATAATTAACGCTGAATTCCGCTACAAAGCCATCAACAGGGCAATTGAGAAGACCGGTATCCGGAATGTTCTCGATCTCGGCTGCGGCTTTTCACCCAGAGTTTCTGCTCTCGCTGCAGCCGGCTATAACATCCTCGGTGCCGATCTGCCGGCGATCATCGCACAGATCCAGCCTGCAGTGGCTGCCATGGGCGGTGCCTCACAGGGAATTGCTTACAGGGAAGTCGACGCGACCAATGCCGCTTCTCTGAGCGATGCCGCCGATTCCCTCGGTGATGAGCTGATCATTGTGACAGAAGGTCTGCTTCCATACTTTACCGAGTCCGAACTATGGACGGTCATCGAAAATATTCGCACAGTCCTTCTCCGTCACGGCGGCGTCTGGATCACCCCCGATTTCGATGAAACGGCGTATACCCGTGCAGGGTTCGGTGCTGTCTGCGGAGAGGATGCTCTTTCAGATTTTAACAGTATGCGCAGTGATAAAATTCGAGAGATCTTCGGAGAACAATTCGTGGCACAGGACATGGTCCCGGTTGAAATGCTCGGGGCCGATATCCTCTCTGAGCTTCACCTGAAGGAAGAAAAGATGCCGTTCTACGATGGCGGCATCCATATCGAATCTCTTTCTCTGGTGAGCGAAGAAATCGCAGAAGCATGCCGGGATGCCTACAGCGGCGTCTGCCTCTCCGTCATCGCGGAGGACGACACAACGACCGCCATGGACAGGCTGGCAGCTCTCTTCACGACCCCTGACGGAACACTTTCCATCCGCCACGAAATAATTAACGGTATCCTTAAAATTACGCTCGACGGACGTCTGGATTCTCTCACATCTCCTAAACTTCTGGACTTCTACGAAGACGAGTTGAATAAGAAGAGTTTCCGCATGGTCCATCTGGATTTCTCGAATCTCGATTATATCTCTTCTGCCGGACTTCGTGTCCTGCTGATCATGTACAAGGGGACCCCGATGCACAAGGTCAAGCTGCTGAATGTCGGAACGGACGTCTTCTCCGTACTGGAGATGACAGGATACGCAGATATTTTCGGCCTGTAAAAGGTGATTCCGGAACACAGGTGAAGGAACATTTAAAAGCAGGATATATAATAAGACACCGCTCACAGGAATTATCTATTCCCTGCAGGCGGTGTCTTTCTGTTTTTAATCTCTGATGCAGAATTCTCGTGTCTTTAGAGTCGCGAGATGAATGTGCAGGATAAAACCTTTCTCTGACGCCGAGGCGTTCTTGAAATGAAGCGGGCATCCACTCTTTACGCTGCTTCCCGTGCTCGAAGACCGGGACGCTTGCAGCGGCTTCTCAAACCATCTCTTCAGGATGAAATACTTCATCGAACCTCTCCGCAGTCATGAACCCGAGAGATATGCAGGCCTCCTTCAGAGACGTGTTCTCGTCAAACGCCTTATGTGCAACTCTGGCAGCATTTTCGTACCCGATGTATGGATTGAGAGCGGTGACCAGCATCAGGGAATTATGCAGATTATGATGCATCTTCTCCTCATTTACCCGAATCCCGGATGCGCAGTTATTGTTGAAGGCCAGAATCGATTCCGAGAGAAGTCTGGCAGACTGAAGGAAGTTATAAATCAATACCGGCATAAATACGTTCAGCTCAAAATTCCCCTGAGAGGCAGCCAACCCGACAGCCACATCATTTCCCATGATCTGAACGGCGACCATCGTCACCTGCTCGCACTGGGTAGGATTGACTTTTCCCGGCATGATCGAGGAACCCGGTTCATTTGCCGGAATCGTTATCTCACCGAGTCCCAGACGGGGACCCGAGGCAAGCCAGCGAACATCATTTGCGATCTTCATCATATCCGCGGCCGTCGCTTTGATCGCCCCGTGGGCACAGACCAACTCGTCCTTAGATGTGAGCGCATGGAATTTATTGGGCGCTGTGACAAATGCCTTGCCCGTTATCCCGGCTGTCTCCTCCGCAACTTTCACGTCAAACCCTTTCGGGGTATTAAGTCCTGTCCCGACAGCGGTCCCTCCGAGCGCCAGCTGACGGAGCGGTCTTACCGCCAGTCTTATGAGCTCAACGTCTTTTTCCAGTGAGCTTCTCCAGCCTGAAACTTCCTGGGCAAAACGGATCGGAGTCGCGTCCTGAAGATGGGTGCGCCCCGATTTGACAACATCCGGATTCTCCTCCTCAATCCTTTTAAAGGTATCGATCAGTGTCTGAATCGCGGGAATAAGTCTGTCCTCCAGAGCTATAACAGCTGCAATATGCATGGCTGTCGGAAACGTATCATTGGAAGACTGACTCATATTAATATCATCGTTGGGATGACAGAGCTTCTCACCGGCAAGCTGATTGGCCCGGTTGGCAATGACTTCATTGGTATTCATGTTGGACTGGGTGCCGGATCCCGTCTGCCATACGACCAACGGAAATTCCTCACGCAGGGTTCCCGAAATTACTTCATCACAGGCCTTTTCGATGACAGCCAGTTTTTCTTCTGTCATGCGCCCCGGAACAAGTGCATGATTGGCTCTTGCCGCTGCCTTTTTCAAAATTCCGAAAGCATGGATGATTTCTTCGGGCATCGTCTCGATGCCGACACCAATCGGAAAATTCTCGTGGCTCCGCTCTGTCTGTGCCCCCCACAGCCTGTCAGCGGGAACTTTTACCTCCCCCATTGAATCATGTTCTATTCTGTACTCCATATCTTCCTCCATTATCCGGAACGCCTTTCCGCGTTCCGTCTCCTTCTCTATGATCAGGAACGCCTCTCTGCGTTCCGTCTCTTGCCTATCATCAGGAACGCCTTTCTGCGTTCCGTATCGCGCGATTCAGCGTGTTGAGTACACGTTTCTTGTCTCCGGACCATAAGGGAGCGATGAGCAGCCCTTTCGGCCCGTCCCCGGTCATCCTGTGGATCACAACATCTTCAGGCAATATCCTGAGCGAATCCACGATCAGATCCGTGTACTCCTCCGGCGTGAGGATGTGGAAAGGATCCCTCTTATACTCCTCAGCCATTTTTGTTCCTTTCAGAATATGCAAAAGCTGAAGCTTGACGCCGTCCGGATGAGGAGTAAGACCGGATATATACCGGACAGTATCCAGCATCTCTACCCTGCTCTCTCCGGGGAGACCATATATAATATGAATTATAACAGAAAATCCCTGTTCTTTCAGTATTCGATAGGAGGATTCGAAGACCGGCAGATCGTATCCTCTGTTAATTCTGCGGGCAGTATGGTCGTGTACTGTCTGCAGACCGAGCTCGATCCAGACCTCCTTCCCGTATTTTTCTCTGAGCAGGCGCAGTACCTTCAGGATCTCATCAGGCAGGCAGTCCGGTCTTGTCCCGAGAGACAGGGCAACGATCTCCGGCTGTCTGAGCGCGTCCTCATACAGAGCACTCAGTCTCTCCGGATCTCCGTACGTATTGGTAAAGGACTGAAAATATGCAATATATTTTCTTTCACTCTCCGGGATCTTCGGGGAGATCTTTCCCGAGACAGCCGTCTTCGCATATTGGATCTGGTCCGGAACAGAAAGAAAGGGAGATGCGAAATCTCCCGATCCTCCTTCCGAACAGAAAGTACATCCTCCATATCCCGCCGTACCGTCCCGATTCGGACAGGTACACCCGCTTGTAAGAGACAGCCTGTAAACTTTCGTTCCGTATTTTTTCTTCAATTCTTCTGATATTGTCCGGATTTCCATTTTTCCCGCCTGTCAGACAGTTCATTCGGATTCGGCCGAAGCTTCATCGATCTTTACCAGGACCCGTTCAACACGCCTCTCTCCCATCTCAAGGACCATGAGAGTGATATTGGCATATGTGAACTTCTCCCCCTCCTCGGGGAATCTCCCGAATTTCTCGATCGTCCATCCTCCGACTGTCTTACTCTCGCATGAAAAGGTGTCTTCTCTGATACCGACGAGTTCCAGAAAATCGGGAATCGTCATATCCCCATCGATCTCATAGAGCCCGTCGTTCCGCCTGTGGACCTCATCCTCTACCGTATCTGTCTCATCCCAGATCTCACCAACGACCTCCTCCAGAACGTCCTCCATCGAAATAATGCCGAGCGTTCCGCCATATTCATCCACGACAATGCCCAAATGCTGCCTTGCCTGACGAAATGCAGCCAGCACTTCCGGAAGTTTCATGGTCTTATAAACATAGCAGGGCTCCATGAGCAGAGAGCGTATATCGGTAACTTCTCCCTCTGTCAGTGCTTTCAGGTATTTGTTCAGATGAAGAACGCCGATAATATGGTCGATATTTCCCTCATAGACAGGGAGTCTTGTATAGTGGGACTGACTGATCGTATCAAGGATTTCTTCCTCCGAATCGTCAATATCGATCGCCAGCACATCGACTCTTGCCGTCATGACTGACCGGGCGGATGTATCATTGAACTCGATCGCCGCCTGGACCAGCTCACTCTCCTCTTCATCGATCACGCTCTCATCTTCGGCCGTCTCTATAATGGACGTCAGCTCTTCCTTTTTTTCATCGGGATCTTCCTCGATCTCCCCTTTCATGGGCAGGGTCATGAGGTAGACAAGTCCGACTACAATGAGGACCAGCGGCCTTAAGATGATCATGAGCGCGCGAATCGCATAAGCGTACTTCTTTGCGTATATATTTGCCCCTTTTTTCGCCGTGATCTTCGGAATCGTCTCGCCGAAGATAATGACGGCGATCGTGATGAGCACAGTGGCGATCCAGGCATATTTGTCCGTACCCGCAATAAGGATCACCGCAACGGAGCCCAGTGAAGAACAAGCAATGTTGACAAGATTGTTCCCGATCAGTATCGCACCCAGAGCATCATCAAAGTGTTCCGCTATGTATAGTGCAAGACCGGCCTTTTTCGATCCTTCTTCCTTCTCGCTCTCAAGCCGCATCGTATTGCACGAAGAGTAGGACATCTCCGAGCCCGAGAAAAAACCCGAGAGGTAGATGCAGAGTATGATCCCGGCTATGACAAGATATGTTATCATGCGTCATCACCTCCCTTTTTCCGGCTGTGGGCATCCGGCTGAGCATCCTTATCATCCTTGCCGTCTCCCTCCTGGGCCGGAGTGATCATGACCTTTCGGATCCGATTATGATCCATTCTTGCGACATAGATGCGAAGGCCGTGGTACTCAAAGTGCTCCCTTGCTCTCGGGATCATTGAGAAATGCTCATAGACCCACTCACCGATCCTCTTGTTCGTGAGGCTCTCATCATTTTCGGGATCCTTAAAGCCGATAAAGTCAAATGCGTCCTCGACCGTCTCCTCGGCATCCACAAGATAACTCCCGTTCCTGAGATACATGAACGGATCCTCTATCTCATCTTCCTCATCCCAGATCTCGCCGACCAGAGATTCAACGATATCTTCGACCGTCACGATTCCTGCTGTGCCGCCGAAATGATCCGAAACGATCGCTATGTTCTGTTTCTGGGCAGACATCTGGGGAAGGATCTCATCGACCTTGGCACTCTCGGTAACATACAGCGGCTCATCGAGAAGCTTAAGGATATTGACCTCCGGAACCTCTCCTTCCCTTGCCGTCCGGCGCGCTCCGATATAGGCACGAAGATATCTGCGGATCCTGAGAATACCGATAATATTATCGATACTGCCCTCATAGACCGGCAGTCTGCTGTGATTCGTATTGCGCACAATTTCAAGAATGGTATCGGCATCTTCATCGATATCGATTCCCATCACGTCAACGCGGGGAGTCAGGATGCTCTCCACAGTGATATCATTGAATTCCAGCGCGGAGGAAATCAGCTCTCCATGCTCCTCATCCAGACTGCCGGATTCCGTCATATCCTCAATAATGTCATGAATTTCATCTTCCGTAACAGATATTTCAGGATCTCCCTTCGTCAGTTTACTGGCAAAATTCCCAATCGCTGCCAGAACTGCCGTACCGGGCGTCAGGATCTTTATGAGCACACTAAGAGGCCCTATGCACCACAGGGCTAATCGGTTGCTGTATTTTTTCGCAATACTTTTGGGAAGCATTTCACCGAAGAAGAAGACTACAAGAGATGTCAGGATCGTGCTGACTGTAACGGCGGAGAGTCCCCACCTTCTGGTGACTGCAACGGTGACCAGGGAAGCCGTTGCAAGATGCGCGATATTGGTCAGTATCAGTATGGCGCTGATGGTACGATCAAAATGATCGAGAGCGTCGAGGACCTTCACAGCATTCTTATTGCCGTGCTCGGCCAGGGTCTTCATTTTTACTTTCGAAGCTGATGCCAGTGCCGTCTCACAGATGGCAATGTAATCCGCGAACAGGATCAGCAGCGCGGATATGAGCCAGGGTGTCAAACCCCCTTCGTCCATGGAATATCAAATCCTCCTTAATGTCTTATAAGTGACAGGATATATAAAGTTTATGAGAACCGTATTAAAAAGTCAAGTTATGATATGCTATAATGAAACGAAGCGTGCATTGCGCGCTTTTTCACCGAAAACCAAGGAAAGGAAAAATCAAAACATGAAAGAACTTTTTGACCTGTACTATGCATTTTTACGTATAGGTCTCGTTAATTTCGGCGGCGGTTACGCGATGCTGCCGCTTCTCGAGCGCGACCTGGCAGAAAAGCGGGGCTGGGTGACCGTTGATGAGCTCATGGATTACTTTGCCATCGGACAGTGTACCCCGGGGCTCATTGCCCTGAACGTAGCCACCTTTATAGGAAATAAGAGGAAAGGGGTTATCGGCGGAATCGTTGCCACTCTGGGCTTCCTCACCTGCCCGATCGTTATTATCCTTCTGATTGCCATGTTCCTGACGAACTTTGCGGATCTGCCGATCGTAAAGAACGCTTTTGCAGGTATTCGTGTCTGTGTATGCGTTCTCATCCTGCAGGCGATCCTGAAGCTCTGGGGCAAATCCGTGATCGACCGGACGACACTGGTCATCTATCTGATCATCTTCCTGCTGATGGTCTTCTCAGATCTCCTGCCGGTCTCCGTTCCGGCCTTCACCATGGTCATTGCGGCGGCCGTTTTCGGAGTCTTTTTCGGAAAGGAGGGTAACAGGAAGTGATTTATCTTCAGCTGTTCTGGAACTTCTTCAAGACCGGACTCTTCTCTGTCGGCGGAGGACTGGCTACCCTTCCGTTCCTGTATGAGATGTCCAATAATACACACTGGTTCACACACGCCGATATCGCTGATATGATCGCCATATCCGAGTCCACTCCCGGCGCGATCGGAATCAATATGTCTACCTATGCGGGATATATGACCGGCGGTATAGCCGGAGGTCTCATCGCAACGCTCGGTCTCGCATGCCCGAGTGTGATCATCATTCTGATCATCTCCCGGTTCCTGGAAAAATTCCGGGACAATGTCTATGTTGTGAAGGCCTTTTACGGACTCAGGCCCGCCTCCATAGCCATGATTTCCGCGGCCGGTGTCAATGTCGTAAAAGTAGCCCTGATCAATCTTCCGGCCCTGACAGAGGATCACGACATTGTCGGCTTCTTCAATATACCTCAGATCATTCTTGCCGTCATTCTCTTTGCTGCCATGAAGAAATTGAAATGGCACCCGGTCGTATTTCTCATGATATCCGCAATTCTCGGCATCATCTTCCGGTTCGGAGGAGTCTGATCGTCGCACATAAGAAGGGGTTGTCGCACAAGACCGTTGCGACAACCCCCTATCTGTCATTCATATGTGCCGTTTTCTGTAAGTCAAAGCAGGATCAGTCGGATGAGAAATCATGATCGGAAAACCGCTCAGACTTCCTCACCCGCCCATGCGAGCAATTCATCGCCCTTTTCGGTGATCTTCAGATAATAGCGATATTTCTCCCGGAAGCTCTCCGGCTTTCTGCTGTAGAGGTCCGGATGCTCATTATAGGCTTCGACATCCTTTCTGTTCTGCTCCTTTTTCTGAACATACTCTTCATCGTCCGCTTCTCTCTTCTCAATGATCATGGTACCGAGTGCATCGCTCCTTCCGAAGGAAGCTCCTTCTCTGGTAGGCACACCCAGATAAGCCCTGATTTCATCCGGAACATCCTTGTCGTAACCGGTCGAGGTCTTTATGAGCCCGTAGGCCATGCTCTTTTCATCATCACAGAGCAGATATATCTCACCGTCATGTTCACGAAGGATACGCAGAACTTCCAGTGTATGGTCGATATTAAAATGTCTGCGTCTTCTCTCGGAATCAGAGAGATCCTCAGAGGCATAGTTCAATCTGTTGATATAGTCACAGATATCAGACTTGGGAAGGGTCCTGATATCGAAGAGTTCACGCGGGTTCTTCAGGATGGCATCCTTTACCTCATTTACCTCAAGGTCCTTCAGAACGGATCTGAGCTTTTCGACCATGGAAAGCACTTCAAAAGCTCCTGTCCTGCCGACATACTCATACGGAAGACGCTCTATTCTGTAAAGGTCGAAATCATTATTTTCGATAGAATTATATCTCCTTCCATATGAATAAATATAAAGCAGACCGAACAGTTCCTGAAGCCCTCTGGTCATATGTTTTTCGGCTATCTCCTCATTGAAGGAGTCAGGGAAAAGGAACTCCGGGAAATTGGATACCACATCCTTTCGGGCACTGTCATCCTCCAGCATACCGACCGCCAGATCGTCACACCCCGTCTCATAAGCCTCCGCGATCTTTTTTACATTCGACATGCTGGGTTTGTTAATGCCGCTCTCCCAGTTCTGAAGTGAAGTAACAGATACTCCGATCTTTTCGGCTGCCGCTTCCTGCGTAAGTCCCACTTTGTTCCTGAGGTTTCTAAGCCTTTCAGTAAATTTCATATTGAATCCTCCATTCCATGCAAATGTTCCCGGACACGATCTGTTTCCGTCCGATTTTGAGAATATACTCTCAAATATGCCTTTACAACCAAGATAAGTGAAAATCGACAGCAAAATCCGTCTCTTTTTACCAAGTTTCGCTTTGTTTTCTCACCAAGCTTAACTTTGTTTTGTGTCTGTTTTGTGTTCAAAACCTAAAATATAACATTATAATTCCCCTTCTATGTACAGATACGCCGTTATTTCCGCCCGTTATCAAAAAAAATACATGCACACTTTTATTTTTTTGTTATAATAAGGCTGAAATTATTTTCAGAATCTGTTAAAAAGACACCCCGATTTCGTACTGCAAAGGCGCAGAGAGGAACCGGGTGTTTGTTGTGTCAATTTTTCAAATAGCGCATCCGCGCGGAAACGGAGAGTATATGGGAGGATTTTTTGCTTCCGCTTTGAAAGAAGACTGTGTCTTTGACCTGTTCTTCGGGACCGATTATCATTCACACCTGGGAACCAGAAGAGCAGGAATGGCTGTCTTCGGGAAAGAGGGGTTCAACCGTGCCATTCACAATATCGAGAACAGTCCTTTCCGCACAAAGTTCGAACGGGATGTGAACGAGATGGAAGGTTACATGGGTGTTGGAAGCATTTCCGATTACGAGCCGCAGCCACTGATCGTCCGTTCCCATCACGGAACCTATGCAATCACGACAGTCGGCAGGATCAATAACATAGATTCCCTTGCAGAAAAAATTCTGGGCATGCAGGGGACACAATTCCATGAGATGAGCGGCGGCATCATCAATGCGACAGAGCTTGTCGCCGCATTGATCAATCAGAAAGATAATATCGTAGACGGGATTAAATTTGCCCAGGATGTTATTGACGGGTCGATGACCATCCTGCTTCTTACACCTCTCGGAATCTACTGTGCGAGAGACCGTGTGGGAAGGACACCTCTGGTCATCGGAAAGAAGGCTGAGGGTTTCTGTGCAAGCTTCGAGGCATTTGCCTATCTGAATCTGGGATACGACCATTACAAGGAACTCGGGCCCGGAGAAATCTGCATCATGACACCGGATGGCGTGACGACTCTGGCTGCCCCCGGAAAGAAGATGAGGATCTGTACATTCCTGTGGGTATACTATGGTTACCCGGCATCCAGCTACGAAGGTGTTTCTGTCGAAGGCATGCGCGTCCGCTGCGGAAGTTATCTGGCAAAGCGCGATAAAATGGCAAGAGATGAAATTGACGCAGTGGCAGGTGTCCCCGACTCCGGAACAGCTCATGCGGTCGGATATGCCAATGAATCCGGTGTTCCGTTCTCCCGCCCCTTCATCAAGTATACGCCGACCTGGCCCAGATCCTTCATGCCGACCATTCAGACAAAGAGGGATCTGATTGCAAAAATGAAGCTGATTCCGGTCAAGGAGCTGATCGAAGACCAGCGGCTCCTTTTGATCGACGATTCCATCGTCCGCGGTACTCAGCTCCGGGAGACCACAGAATTCCTCTACCGGAGCGGTGCTAAGGAAGTCCATGTCCGTCCAGCCTGCCCTCCGATCCTGTTCGGCTGCAAGTATATCAGTTTCTCCCGGGCTACGTCGGAAATGGAGCTGATTGCCAGAAGAGTGATCTATCGCCTGGAAGGAGGGGACGTGGACCGCACAGTCCTTGACGATTATACCAACCCCGACACCGAACGCTATCGTCGTATGCTTGACGGAATCTGTAAAGAAATGGGATTTACCTCTCTTCGCTTTAACCGGCTGGATGATATGTTGGATTCCGTGGGTATTCCGAGAGAGAATCTGTGTACATACTGCTGGGATGGCCGGGAATAATTCCGTTGCTCTTTAAATAATCAAGAACGCCTCGGCATTCTTGCCGCGCCGCGCAAGTGCGTTCATAAATACTAAAATAACAGCTGCATAAGGCGATTCCTTACCGATAAGGTTTCGTCCTCATGCAGCTGTTTTATTCTTCCTTCACTGTGGGTACGATCCCGCGTTTCAGGATACCGTTATGCCCGCGCCGTCACTCTCAGCCGTCACATTTCCTTCTGCAGTGCTGAATATCTTTACGCCGTTATCGGTGAGCAGACTCAGGGTCTTCTCCTCCGCAGGATTTTTCTGTGAATCCGTTATGACCGCATAAGCCGGTCGTAACGACGAGATCACCTGCTTCAGCTGTGAATGGTACCTTCCGTGGTGCGGAATTTTTATCAGGTCACACTCCCCGATCAGATTTTTCTCCATAAACTCTTTATCGCGCATATTTTCCGCATCACCCATAAAGAGCATCGACGTGCTGCCGTGATCTGCGATCGTGATGAGTGAAAAGTCATTGTCATACTCATCCGCGCCGGACGGAATCTCATAGGATGAGGGCGGGTCAATCGTAAACCGCACATCACCGTCTGTAAAAGAAACCGTCTCCTTCACACGTATAAGCCCGCCCATCCCGTCGGGATCACCGCTCCCTTCTCTGTAACCGAGCTCTTTCAGTTTATCCATGAACTCATAATATTCCCCGGACGTCCCCTCGTAATCCGGGATATAAATCTTACCGACAGGATAATGATCCAGCAGGTAAGACGCGCCTCCGACATGATCCTTGTCGAAATGCGTAATAATCAAAAAACTGACCTTGTCCGCTCCAGCCTCCTCGAGATATTCCACGAGCTTGTCTCCGTCTTCTGCCTCGCCGGTATCGATGACCGCCGTTCCGAAACTGCCTTCGAGAACGATCATGTCGGCTTTTCCGCATTTGATAAAAGTCGACCGAAAGGTCTCTTCCGCTTTCGGACCGGGAACTTCCCCGTCGGAATCCGATGGCTCTGCTCTGCTCTGCGATGAAGTACTCTCATCCGAAACGGGTATGCTGCCGTCATTTCCGTCTGAAGAGGACCGGCTGCAGGCAGTCAGAATACCGGCCGCAAGAACCAACGTGAAAAGAATGACTGACAATTGCCTGATTATTGATTTCATCGATATGTCCTTTACCTCCTTTTAAGTTCCAGAGATATTTCCTCTAATTTCCGATCATCAAGAATATATCTCTTCCTGAACCAGAACCAGGCAGCAAAAAGACCGATGATCGGAAGGATCGTCATAGTCATCCGAAGACCTACTTTCGACGATTGTGCGACTGACTGCGAAAAGTCAACAGCCTGCTCGGGCGCTTCCGCATCCTGACTGAGACTGAAGATCTGAAGAGACAGAGACGCAATGAAAGCAGCGACGCCCGATGCCAGTTTTACGACAAATGTCTGCATGGAAAAAATAACGCTCTCATCTCTCCGATTATTCCTGAGTTCTCCATAATCTACGGTATTTGCAAGGAAGACCGTGGTCAGAACATTCAGCATGCCGCTCGCCGCAAATATAAAGAAGCCCGGGATGAAAAGCAGAAAGACATTCGACATATTCGTAAAGGCCAGAATCAGCAGCACTCCATATCCGACGATCTCCATGCAGAGACAGATGTAGAATATCCTGATACCTGTAAAGAATCTGCGGAGCAGCGGATAGAACAGCATCATGGACAGGATCTGTACGGCTCCTCCGAACGTGTTAAAAAGGGTATAGCTGTTATACCAGGTCGTTCCGCCGAAATCATACTTAAAGAAATAAATGACCAGGTTCGATGTGATGTACATGGCACTGTTGATCAGGACGATCGCCAGAACAACGGTCAGCGTCTGATCGTTGGTGATCAGTGCACGGAACATCTCCCCGAGAGAAGCCGTTTTCATGTCCACTGTAGATTTCTCTTTTATATTCACACAGGTCAGTACGATCGTGATCACGAAGATCACGGCGACGGCCAGCGCAAAATATTTAAATCCTATCCTCTCTACCTCTCTGGAGGCAGCGCCTGCCCCGCCGATCATCCTGCCCAGCTTCTGGACACAGATCACAGTGACGATGGTGATGATCGCGGAACCCACGCCCGCACAGGATCTGGCAAGAGTCGTGAGATTTTCTCTCTCCCTGCCTCCTTCCGTGAACGCCGGTATCATAGACCAATATGGAATATCCATCATCGTATATGTGACGCCCCAAAGAATATAAGTCACAGCGGCATATGCTGTCATTCCCGGGCCGTCAAGGGCCGGCGGACAGGAGAACATGCAGAAAAGAACGGCTGCATTGGTAATCGTACCGATCAGGAGCCATGGACGGAATTTGCCCCATCTCGTCTTCGTTTTCGCTACGATCACACCCATGATCGGATCATTGAATGCGTCAAATATTCTGGCTGCCATCAGGATAAAGCCCATAGCGACAGCACTGACACCAAGAATATCCTGAAAATAATACAGTACATAGCTTGCGGAGAGCATATATACCATGTCCTTGCCTACAGCTCCGAGTCCATAGGAAACTTTTTCTCCTGCGCTTAGTGAATGTCTGTTTTCCATAATGATGTCCTTTTCATGCCAAATATAACATAAAAGACCCTGATTACCGTTCTTCCGCTCTGATCCGGAATGTCATACCACACCGGCATCAGCTTAGAACCCGTAAAACAGAGTCTTAGTTCCTCCACATCTTTGTTTCAGATATCAACTTTCCTCAGGCTGCCATTTTTTCCTAATATGAAGAACATTCTTATTGCCGACCCGCTCATAGGTCAGAGCATCCATTACTTTTCGTACCAGGAAAATACCCAAACCTCCGGGACTGCGCTCTTCAACGGAGAGAGATACGTCAGGCTCTCTGATATCCAAAGGGTTGAACGCGATCCCGGCATCTTCAAATGTCACATCCACTGTTGATGACGAAACATCCACATCCACGTGAACAGTCGCTTCCCCGGGTTCATTTTTCGGATATGCATAGTAAGAGATATTACTGAAAATCTCATCTGTGGCCATCTCGATCTGCATCATTTCCTTCATCGGACAGCCGGCCTGCTCCAGATTATCTTCTATGAACTGAGTAACAACAGGTATATTCCCCAGGATGGCAGGAACAGTGATTGTTGCCATATAGAAATCCTTTCTCTGTATTGAACAAGAACCTTCGACAGCTTGTTATTCAATCGTCAGAATGCTGTCGAATCCGGTGACCTCAAATATTTCCATGATCATCGGTTTTACATTCTTTACAACCATACTGCCCTGCTTGTTCATGATTTTCTGAGCCCCAAGCAGTACACGCAGACCGGCAGAGGAGATATACTCAAGCTGATCAAGATCAAAAATCAGCTCTGTGACTCCTTTGATTTCAGCGTGAAGAGCATCATCGAGCTTCGGCGATGTAATCGTATCCAATCTGCCCGTGATGCCTATCGTGAGTGTGCCTCCGTCTCTCTGAAGATTAATATCCATGAAACCTCCCCGGCAGTACAATCTGCCTTCAAAAAATAATTATTTATTCTAGTATACCATCATTAGATACGTAAAGTAATACTTTTCACAAAACCGATGCCATGATTTATCAGAACTTCAGAAGATGCCTTAAGTTCTTCTGAATAAAAATAAGCACCACATATGTTATAAAGGTGTCGATCGGAAGCATAACGGCATTTGAAATAATACGCCCCGGAAGAATAGCCATAAGACCGTATCCGTACAGCATTACGAGCCACAGCGTATTGAGCACCAGGTTCACAGCTACCTTGACCGCAAGTTGAGCCATGAACACTCTGAGAACGGTTATCTTCTGCCGATAGAGGATGACTCCGTACAGCACCGCTCCGACAATTGCGCTGATCGTAAATCCCGGAAAAAAGGGACCGGTCGGATTCATCAGATACTTAATGATATCCATGGCACCGCCGAACACGCCCCCAACTACCGGTCCGAACAGGAAATCAATGATCACATTCGGAAGGAAGGAGAAGCCTACCCGGATATAGTCGCCGATCCTGATCGTCGCCACATACCCAAGAACGATAGCGAGTGCTCCCATAACGCCGCAGATTGCGATAGCCTGCACTTTTCGGAGTTCCTTAGCTGATTCTCTGAACATAAAAACCTCCTTTCGCAGTTATCCGCTAACTACATACATAAGGAGGTCATATCCATATTAATGTAGCAGTGGGATGCGAATCCGGTACCGCAAGCGTATCGCTTTTCGTCTGCATGTCAACTCCCCGTACACACAGCACTTAACGCGCCGGATTCTACTCTGCCTGACTCTATTCATCTTTTTCAGAGCTACTATAACACAGAACAGGACCACTGTAAAGGCAGTCCACAGCTGTCTGTACAACCTTAAGGATTTCTCAGAAGATGCGCGTAGAGCGCACCGATCATGTTGGAATCATTGAAGAATCTGCAGGTCATTACTTCGGGTGCTTTCTGATCATTGGGCTGAATGGCCGCCACTTTATCCAGCTCCTCTCTGACAGTCTCAAGAAGAATCGGCTGAGCGCTTATACCGCCTCCGATCAGGATCCTGTCCGGGTCAAGGACTGCATGAAGGTTCCAGATCCTGTAAGCCAGGCCTGCACAATAATCCCGAAAAATATCCATTGCCTCCTCATCGCCGCTGTTCACAAGTTCAAAGACCTTAAAACCATCCAGCTCTTCTTCGGGAATATTCTTCTTCTCAGCAGTCATCTTCACCAGCCCGAGCGTTCCCCCGTTGTATCCCCACATATTCGAGATGTCCGCGTTCCGGTGATCGCCCCTCATCACATAACTGAATTCGCCGGCGAAGAAATGCTTTCCCCGTACGATTTTTCTGTCTACAATAACGGCTCCTCCGATAGCTGTTCCCAGCACGATGACCACGCCGCTCGATACATCACTCAGGTTCCCTTTCCAGAGTTCGGCCTGTGCTGCGGCTTTGGCATCATTTTCAATCGTGACCGGAACCTTGCAGCGCTCGGAAAAATATTCGGCTATGTTCATCTCCCGGACGCTCAGGATCGCTCCCGCATTGTATGCATACCCTTTCTCAACATCCAGCACGCCCGCCATGCTGATCGCGATTCCGGCAAGTTTTCCGTATATCTTCTCATAAGCATGGAACTGATCCTCTATCGAGTCAAGGAATCGCTGTCGATCATTTATAATACTCGGAATTTTATCCTTGGCAAGAAAATCTCCTTCGGAAGTAATGACGGCAAATTTTTCAAATGTTCCTCCGATGTCAACGGCAAAATAATTCATACTGTTCTCCTTCAATACCTGCTGTATTCAATACCTGTTCCAGTATAATTATCCTTCTTTCATTTCCACTCTGTCAATATCGCTTTTTAAAGTCACATCATCGGCACTCCTGATCAAAAGCTGCATCTCGATCTGTTTAAGAAAAATCTCCATGTATCCCTTCAGGATCACAAGATCCCTGGTCGGATAACGATCATTATAATGAACATAATCATCTCCGAGGATACGTATCAGGTCGGGTGTATTGATCAATTCTTTCTGAAGAAGATAATCCCCTATGACCTGATAGAGATTTCTGGAAGCGACCTCCTCTGCAGGTTTTCCGAGTACACCGATCGCATAGTCCTTGATCAGTGTCGTAAGTGCCGTACAGTAGCCGATAGCTGCCAGTTCCGTGTCTCCGTTCTTCTCCGCATACAAAGCCTGGTTGTACATGCGTATAAAGCGCGGAGATACCTTTTTCAGCGTATCGTTTTCGTACACTATATTTTTGTCGGGATACATGCAGACGACCTCTGCATCGCTGTTGCCGGATTCCCGGAGGTTAGCGAAGAAAAATGTCCTGTGACAGCTCGTACACTTGGCTGCGGAAAGCAGAAGATTCGAGCTGCCGGAATACGCGAAAATCTCTCTTGCCGTCGAGACCGCATCGGTACCTGTCCCGCAGTGAGGGCAGGTCGCCGGTTTTAAATAGCAGCCGGTATACCCGCTCTGAAACTCATTGGAATTCTTTCTCAGATAGTTCATCCTTATCCTCTCCATATTCTGTTATTGAAATTCCATCATTCGTGAGCCGATTCTATTCTTATATATCCGGCAGATTACGTCAATCCTGTCAGGGAAGGATTCATAAAGGTTTCACATTCCGGGGTACGGATCACAAAGTAACTTTAAGTAACTTTCTCCATATCGTGTATTGAATTTCCACAAAGAGGTTCATTTGATTAGACAATTACATGCTTCTATGATATATTAATTTACAATATCTTATGAAACAGCGAGGTGAGGATATGCCAACATACAAGGAAAGTTACTCCGCTAAAATAAATCGAAAAGTTCAGAAAAAGCAGAGAATCATCCAGGTCGCTGCCGGTCGTGAAAGTGCAGACCTCGTACTGAAAAATGCCACTTATCTGAATGTCTTCAGCAATGAGCTGTGCAGAGGAGATATAGCGATCGCGGAAGGGCTGTTCGTCGGAATGGGTGAGTACAGCGGCGATAACGAACTGGATCTGAGCGGTAAGATCATATGCCCCGGTCTGATCGACGCTCACATCCATCTGGAAAGCTCCCTTGTCACACCCGTGGAATTCGTAAAAGCAGTTCTTCCTCACGGCACGACCACTGTCATTACGGATCCCCATGAAATTGCAAATGTCATGGGAACCGACGGAATCGAATATATGCTGGAAGCAACGGAAGGACTCCCGGTGGATGTTCACTTCATGCTGCCCTCCTGCGTTCCGGCCACTCCTGTAGATGAGTCCGGAGCGACTCTTGATTATCGGGCCATCGATTCGTTCTACGATCATCCCCGCGTACTGGGGCTTGCGGAAATGATGAACTATGTAGGTGTCGTGAACGGCCAGGCGGAACCGATCGAAAAAATCGCGGGCGCTCAATCCCATCACAAGAAAATAGACGGTCATGCTCCGGGACTCTCCGGCAACAGTCTGAACGCCTACATTGCTGCAGGTGTTTACTCAGACCACGAATGCGCAACAATTGAGGATGCGATGGAGAAGCTTCGGAAAGGTCAGTTCATCATGATCCGTGACGGTACAGCAGCCAAGAATCTGGATGCCCTGTTACCGCTCCTTGTACCGGAGTATTATTCCCGCTGCATGTTCGCGACAGACGATAAGCATCCGAATGATCTTCTGGAAATCGGTCATATTGACTATCACGTAAGGAAATGCATCCATGCGGGCGTCGATCCGATCATCGCCATGAAGACCGCCACCCACCATGCCGCGCGCTATTTCCTGCTCAATAATAAGGGAGCCATTGCGCCCGGTTATCTGGCCGACTTTATCGTCGTAGATAATCTGGACGATTTCCACGTAGAACAGGTCTATAAACGCGGTGTGCTGCGCTATGACGGAGACGTTGTCCCCTTTAAGACCCCTGAGATCGAGGAAATCCTCACGAAAAGAGCCCACAATACATTCCGTGTCGACCACCTGACTGCAGCGAATTTCGCTGACAACCGGCCACGCGGTGTCATAGGAATGGTCCCGGGGGAAATCACCTCCACTGATGAGGGATATGCAGATCATATCGATACGGAAAAAGATATCCTCAAAATGGCCGTAGTAGAACGTCACCACAATACACACCACATAGGAATCGGCTATATAAAGGGATACGGCCTGAAGCAGGGCGCGGTTGCGACGAGTATCTCCCACGACTCCCATAATATAATCGCTGTCGGGACCAATGACGAAGACATCGCCGCGGCCGTCAACCATATCGTCAACATTCACGGCGGTATCACTGTCTATCTGGACGGAAGACCACAGACAGACGTCCAGCTGGAGATAGCCGGCCTCATGAGCGACCGCCCGCTTATAGAAGTGAACGACGATCTTGAGAAGGCCAAGGAAGAAGCCTGGAAACTCGGCGTATCCCGGGGAATCGACCCGTTCATGACCCTCAGTTTCATGAGTCTTCCGGTCATCCCGACATTAAGACTTACGACCCGGGGCGTAATTGATACGGAAACACAGAGATATCTGTGATATTATAGAGAAAGCGGTCGGTATAAAGCCGTACCGCTTTCTTTATTTATCTCTATTTATAAAGTGAGGACCAATGCATGTATCTTATAAACTCAATTCCGGGCGAAGTAACAGAGGAAACTGCAGAGAAAATCGCAGAAAAAGTGTCTCTTCTGCAGAGATATCTTCCCAAACTGCAGATTCTGGGCATAAAAATCCTTTTTGCGGTAATCATGTTCCTGATTGGTCACAAAATAATTCTGACGATCCAGAAAGTATTCAAGAAGACGCTTGCCCGCCTGAATATTGACATGACCGCGGGGCAGTTTTTCAGTTCTGTCCTGAACGCCATTCTGCATATTCTTCTTGTTTTTATCATAGCGGCACAGCTCGGATTCAGTACAAGCACGATCATAGCCGTCCTGGGCAGCGCCACACTTGCCATCGGTCTGGCTCTGCAGGACAGCCTTGCTCATTTTGCCGGAGGCCTTCTGATCCTGTTCATGCATCCTTTCCGCGTAGGAGATTACATCATCTGCTCCTCCGGTGAAGGAACGGTCATGGCGATCGGCCTTGTCTACACGACCATTGCAACGCCGGACAACCGTTCCATCTCCGTACCGAACGGTACGCTGGCTTCCGACAATGTCACGAACTGCAGCGCTTTTCCTTTCCGGAGGGTCGATCTGTTCGTGAGCATAGGATATGACGAAGATATAAAAAAAGCCAAAGACGTACTCTATTCAGTCTATTCTGATCATCCGGACATCTCAAAAGAACATGAAATCAATGTATTTGTCTCGGAACTCGGCGAAAGTACCATTGTTCTGGGCGGACAGGGCTATGTCGAACGCTCGAAATATCTTCGGACGAAATGGGATCTGACGGAAGGTATCCGGCTGGCCTTTGATGAAGCCGGTATCGAGATTCCCTTCGCGCAGGTCGATGTGCACATCAGATGAGCCGTATGGTTTCCGAAAAAAGGCTGTCGCATCAAAGACTATGTCACGATCTATGGCAGACATCTGCTGATAACGTCTGTCATGGATCGCGGCACCGGGTCTTCGTATGCGACAGCCCAATTTATGTTCCTATATTAATCTGATATTTTATTATCCATACATGGCAGCCAGCAGCGGATATACATCCCGGTTGGCATTCCACATGGCATCATATTCCGTGATCGAAAGAGGACAGGTACCTGTTCCCGTCTCCAGCGTGACAGACGGAATCCCTTCCTTCCACATGAAATAATCCGAACATCCTCCGGCCAGATGAGAATCATACTTTTCCGACACGACGGTAGAATACCCCGTGACATTACACAGATTGACAGCAAGGTTCCTGTCTGCCGCCAGAAGATCCTCATTCTCAACACCGTAGTTCCAGTAAATCAGATTTCCGGCTGAATGGTAGGAAATAACAGCGACGGTAGGATTGTCGTGTACCAGTTTCAGAATAGCCTGGGTCTCTTTCTCGGAAGCCGGGGCGGCTCCTTTGTGGCAGTCCGTGGAGGGTACCGGCACACCATCCGTATATTCTTTCCAGCCGACATCAAAATTCTTATTGAGATCAACGCCATTGGCATTGGCCTTGAACGTTTTCAGATAGGTCTCGATCGGAGCCGCCGTCCTGCCCAGGAGCGTATCGGATTCCCAGCAATACTGGATCGTTGCTCTCGCAGCCTCAGTCCTCATTGAATCGATTCCGAACTGGGCAACGGCAATACCATCCGGATTAGCCATCGGTATGACATGCAGGCAGAAATTCGAAAAAAGATCCGGATAGGATCTGTCACCGTAAGTATTCCCCGCCGCGTAATTCTTTAGGTAACTTTCAATCTGCTTCATTGCAAGCAGACAATTGATATACTCCCTCGAGTGGACCGTATATTGCACAACAACATGATTCGCAGCCTCCGGATTCCCGAGGGTCACGGCGTAGATCTGTCTGAGATCTTTCGTAACAGCGACCGGTCCGTACGTAAAGAGACCGGGATATCTCTGCTCGAGAAAGAAAAGATCCTTTACCATCTGCTCATAGGTATAGACCTCGGTGGCTGTGCTCACAATATCCGAATCTTCTCCCGGCATCTCACCGAGGTACTTCTTCATATCATGGGTACTGATATCTTTCACATCCTCCGGTTTCGAGGGAGCCGGGGTCGGAGTCGGCTTCGGGGTCGCCGTAGCTTTCTTTTTAGCACCTGCGCCGGTCTTCTTCTTATCCTTCCCGTTCACAGCCTCTTTCGTGAGACCGGAGGAATCTTCCTCCGCTTTCTCTGTTTTTTTGACGCCTTTCTTCTGATCCTCTTCAGCCTCCTCAGCTACTTTCGTATCGGAAAAGCTCATTTCCGCGATTGAAGATGTGTCAGCACCCTGGACCGGGGCCGTGACCTGATTCTGCAGATAAAGATCGAATCCCAGATAGGCTATTCCCGCTACCAGCAGTCCGGCAAGCAGTGTAAATATTACGATAGCCACTGTACGAAATTTGCTTTTCAATGGTTACCTCCGCTTTATTTTTTCACGCACTCAACGTAAACTTCCGGGAACGACGCTTTGATGACTCTTCCTCTCCTGATTTTCCATCCATTTTCATGAAGGAAGTCAACATAGGTATCTCTTGTCCAGGCATGCTCCGTCCTGAATCCGGCCGCTCCTCCCATTGCGCCGGCAAGCAGATGCTGACCGGGTGACATCTTAGCATGGGTAAATGTGGGGGCAATCAGCAGACCGTCTGCTGTGAGGACTCTGCGAATTTCATCCAGAGCCTTCCCGGGTTCCGGCATAATATGAAGGGAATTTGAAATGATGACCACCTCAAAACTCTCGTCACGGAAGGGAAGTTTCATCGCATCCCCTACCACGAACTCCAGCTTATCGGAATGCCCGCCTTTCCGGGCCTGCTCTATCATCTTCGGAGAATAATCAAGCGCGAACATATACTCCGTCACATCGGCTACCTCTTTCGCGATCAGACCCGTTCCGGTACACACTTCCAGAACCTTTTTTCCCTCAGCCTTTTCACGGATCAAAGCACATATCTCAGCATATGCTGCCCGGTCCTTTCGCATGAATTTGTTATAGACCGGTGCATATTTATCCCAAAACTGTTTTTCCATTCTCCTGCACTTATTCGGACCGTTTACGGGAACGTCCGAAAATTCCTTTCCCCCGCTTTTTCCCGGGTTTTTCTTTTTCTACCTCATATGCCAGATGATACTCATCATAAATTTCTGTTTTCTCATGCTTTTTCAGTCCGTGTTTCATGATCCTCGTCACCAGATCATATACCAGACCGAAAATCGGAACACCCACGATCATTCCGATCACTCCCCAGTAGCTTCCAAAGAAAAGTATGGAGAACAGGATCCAGAAGCTCGAAATACCGATCTTATCTCCGAGAATCTTCGGTCCGATCACGTTGCCGTCGATCTGCTGGAGAATAATGATGAAAATGGTAAATATAACACATTTGAACGGGCTCTCCGTCAGCACAAGGATCGCTGAAGGGATCGCGCCGATATAAGGTCCGAAGAATGGTATGACATTGGTAACACCGACGATGACACTTATGAGCATCGCATATGGCATCTTGAGCAGGACCATAGCAAAGAAGCAGATGACACCGATAATTACGGAATCCAGAATTTTTCCGCTGATGAATCCGCCGAAGAGCCTGTTGGCAAGTGTCATCTCGGAAATGATCCAGTCGGCAGCATTTGAAGGTACGAATCCGTACAGAAGGACCTTTGCCTGCGCGCCGAATTTTTCCCAGGAAGCAAGCATGTAGATGGCCACAACACATCCGAGTCCGAAGTTCTTCAGCACAGTCAGAACACCGCCGAATCCCGCCGTCACCTGCGATGCGATATTTTCAAGATTGGGAAGCAGACTGCTCTGAATTTTTCCGATCAATGAGTCGTAGGCATTTTCGATCATTTCAAATACATCCGCCAGCATCTCGTTCTCGTTGTTTCCCACGAGATTCTCCACCCATCTCTCGAAATTTCTGAAACTCTGAGGGACCGTACGGACCATCATTTTGATACTGCTGACAAGACCGGGGATGACTGCATAAAGTAATAATGTAATGCATATGATAACGACAACGAACGCACATACAATTGCGATTGCCCGCATACTCTCCGGCTCTCTCTTCAGCAGCATTTTGTATATTTTTTTCAGCAATTTCTCAAAACGGAGAACGAGCGGCATCAGCAGATAGGCAATCACAAAACCATAAATAAAAGGACTCAGTACCTGAATAAACCTGCTTATGGCATTTCCGATGATCTCCATTCGCGTAAGGGCGAAAATAAAAACACTGATCACCAGCAATGTTACGACCAGAAGCTGCAGATATCGTCTATTCTCCTCAAAAAACGTATGCATGAAATACCTCCGATGACAGTTCACTTCTCACTTTAGGAGCTGTACGCCGCTCTATTATAAATCAAACCTTCATGAAAGAAAAGCCTGTAAAAAACCCTTTGTATTATC
>CAMNDN010000021.1:0-33127 GCA_946535445.1 uncultured Lachnospiraceae bacterium | reverse complement strand
ACATGATTATCCGAAGCTGGCTCATCATTATAAAATGCATCGTCGGGACGCTTCCATTTTAAATGATATCGCCAGCAACTCTATCACGAAGTGGGAAGTTTGAGTTATGAATCTTTTCAACGGAACCCCTTCCCGACCGGTCTTCCCATCGGAGGCATCGGCATCGGTACCGTCACATTCAGGATCACCTTTATGAGCCATACGAAGAAGAGCAGCACGATGATGGGAATCAGGCAGGATGTTACGATCATCACTGCAAGCGCCTCCAGCATATTATTGAGCATGGTCTTGAACTCATCAATCTTCGTACTGACTCCGCTCACGGTGCTGTCCAGAGCCCCCTGTACTGTGGATGTAACCGTCTCGGAAGCCTGTGAAACGAGACCGTGGAACAGGTCTCCGATCGTCTGTTTTGACTCATCCGTCACCGGCCCGTTCGCTGCAATGCCGGCAGCGGACTCATCGGCCGCACTGTCCGCAGCAGATTCATCCGCTGTTCCCTGTGCTTCCCCGAGTTCCTCCCGAACCGACTCCGTTGATTCAAGTGCCTGCTGCATGGTCAGTTCGATCGACTCGCTGTAAGTCTTTTCGATCATATTCGAAACGCCCACACTGGAAGGAATGACCAGAACAATGGCGACACCGAACAGGACCAGTTTTTTCGAAAGTTCCAGAAGCACCGGTCTCGGAAAGAGACTGTAAATCGAAAAAAACAGGCAGCCCAGCGGTATGAGTATAACAAATGCAGCAAAACCTGTTATAGTCAGGAGATACTTTTCAAGATAGATCGCACAGAGAACGATGATAAAATAGGTACTCAGGTCCGCCAGCTTTTCGGCAATCGGTGTGGCAACATCCCCCGGTATGAGAGTTATCGCGGCGGATGCGCTGGTCGACACGGCCGTCAGCTGCAGAACAGTATCTTTCTTTTCATCCAGAGCCTCTATCGTCTTCGCATGGAAAGAAATCGAAGTGGCATATCTGGAAATAACAAAAATCGAAAGCAGCGCAATGATAAGCGGGATCACGATCTTCAAAATTTTAACATACTTTTTATCCATGCAGACACCTCCATTCTTCTTATCGATCAGTCATGCAAGTCTTCCCACGGAATATCCAGTTCTCTCATGGAAACGTGGATATGTTTGGTCGCTCCGGATTCGATGAATCGCTTCTTCGTATTAAGAAAATCATCCAGATCCATCAACACATGGAGCAGCACAGCTCTGCTCTCGAACTCCTCTCTGGTGGCCGGCAGTTCATCCTGTCTCATGCGCTCGTAAATCTTCGACAGATTTTCTATCTGCTGATCCGGAACATTCATCTCTGTAACGTGCTCTCGCAGGGAACGTATATATTCAATAATGATTCGGGACTGTTTCGGAATGAACTTTATTTTCGTCAGTTCTTCATGAAGGTTCGTCAGGATCTCGCATTGGTTGCTCCGCATTTCAAAATACCTGACATAATATTTTGCGTCCCCTTCAAAACTGTTCCCCTCATATTCCGACGCTTTCATGACACATTTTTCAAGAAAAGCCTGGAGATCGTCCAGATAGGGCCAGACATCCCTGTCTTTACCGGCTGTATAAAGATATTCCGCCAGTTCGTCCAGGACGACCTGCATCTTGGTCTGGACCTCCTCGATATCCTTCTCAAGAGAAGCCCTTATCGAATCCGTATTTCTGAAGAAATTAAAAAAGATGGCGAAGGTCATACCGGTCAGGACAATATAAAACTCATTTATAATGATATCTGTTGTAAAATTGTCGACGCTTAAAAAATGGCAGCCGGCAACGACATTGGCGGAAAGAGCAGCCCCCCATCCGTACATTTCACTGAATATGACCGTCACAAAGATATAGACACCGAAAGCGATCCACTCACTGCTTATGTGATGAAAGGCGAACCAGGCAGTTATGAAGGTGACGATAAAGCTCAGGAGCCGGGCTACCGAAAGTTTCAGTGTATCTTTTTTGGTCGTAAGCATGGAGAACAGGCATATGACACCTGCCTGCGTCGAAAACTGCAGTTTCATAAGATCCGCCGCATAAATGGCCAGACTGCTTGCCAGAGCAAGACGCGCCGCATAAATGATCCACTGTTTCCATTCAATTTTAATTCTATTCATATCCATAACTTATTCTCTTCAGAATCAAGAACGCCTCGGAGTATTCTGACTATATAATAGCATAATTTCAACCTTGTATCCCTTCCTGTTTTGCTTTATTATGAAATTCATATCCTTAAAAGCAACGGAGGCTGTTCATGAACAGAGACAACAATACCCTGAAACTTACCACCGGAGCCATGATCATCGCCATTTTCGCGATCCTCCTCCTCCTGAACCGCCAGACCGGATCCTTCTTCGAGGAGATGTTCATCTACATACTGCCTGTGCCGATGGTCGTCTATGCTGCAAGGTACAGCTGGAAATACGGCCTCATGGTCTTTATCGGCATGATGCTCTTCTCCTTCATCTTCGGATCGCTGACGACAGTATTCTACGCCATAACGGCCGCTCTGCTCGGTCTTATCATGGGCACTCTCTTCTACTACAAGGTCGACATGACGAAAACAATGCTCGTATCCATGGGACTCTCCGCCCTGTTCAACGTGCTCAGCACCATTACCCTTGCGAGTGTCTTCGGATATGATCTGGATCTGGAAATAACAGAAATGCAGAACATGATGAATCAGATGTTCGCGCAGGCCAATGTGCAGACCACAGCCGCTACAGACCAGATTCTTGCACCTGGCTTTCTTATGCAGATGATGATCATTTCGATGGTACTTCTCGGGCTCATCCAGGGCTTCATTATCTACCAGCTCAGCGTCATTATTTTAAAAAAGCTTCGCTACTCCATCGGCACGCCTACTTCATTCCAGTCGATCTATCCGCCGAAGTGGACCGGAGTCGTCGCAATCGCTGCCTACCTCTACGGTTCGACAGCTTTTCTGTCCGCCGCTGAGAATTCTACAAAGCACAATGTCGGCCAGACTCTCTGGGTCTGCGGTTATGTCTGGCTTCTGTGCTTCGGTATCATCGCGATCAATCTTGTAATAAAGAAGTATCTGGTCAGAAGCCGTCTGGCCGCGGGGATCCTTACTTTCCTCAGTATTTTTATGTTCCCTCAGATCATCATGTTCCTTGGACTCTTCTACATATCTTTCGGGCTTCACGACAAACTCCTTGAGCCGAGGCAGTCCGCTGTCCGCCGGTAAAGACCGCACGCACTGAAAAAAGGCTGTCGCATCAGGCAGTGTCACTCCAAACAGCAGATATCCGCAAATTGCATCTGCTGCAAAAAGTGGCGCCACGCCTTGATACGGCAGCCCTTCTATACATTCTTTATCCGATCAGCGCAACCGCCACATCGTTCACATTCGTGCCTGTCGGTCCGGTCATGACCAGTCCGTCGACTTCTTTCAGTGCATGGTAAGCGTCATTATCCTTCAGAACATCAAAAGGATTGATTCCCTTCGCCTTGAGTTCTTCAAATGTATCCTCATCGACGTAACCGCCTGCCGCATCCGTCGGACCATCGGTCCCGTCACTTCCGAAGGAGAATACAGCCGCGTTCTTAATGCCCGCAATACCTTCACAGGCAGCCAGCGCAAGCTCCTGATTGCGTCCGCCCAGTCCGTGTCCTGTCAGATGGACGACCGTCTCTCCGCCTGCGATGTACGCAACCTTCCTGCCGTCGCCTGCATGTGTCTTCAGTACACTTGCAAGGAAACTTCCCGCTTCTCTCGCAACACAGCAGAGCTGGTCTGTGAGAACGATCGGTTCATATCCAAGCTCCCTGCACTTCTTCTCAGCCGCAACACAAAGCTCACGGACACTTCCGGTGATCTGTGTCGTGACATTGGTCAGTTCTTTCGGCGTCTCCTCTCCGAGAAGTTTTTTTGCTTCCGTGCTGAGCTTCAATCCATATTTGGACGCTATTGCAAGGGCTTCCTCACAAGTCGAGGAATCCGGATAAGCCGGACCTGAAGCGATCATGTCAAGCGGATCTCCGAGGATATCGCTCAGAACAATGCTGAATACCCGGGCCGGTGCGCAGTGCTGTGCGAAGCGGCCGCCTTTTACACTGCTCAGACGCTTACGGATCGTGTTCATCTCCACGATATCCGCGCCGGATGCCAGAAGCTGCTTCGTAATATCCTGCAGTTCGTCGCCCGGTATAAGAGGCAGTTCAAAAAGTGCGCTTCCGCCGCCGGAAAGAAGGAACAGGACCGTGTCGTCAGCGGAAAGATCGCTTACAAGCTCCACTGCTTTTTTTGTCGCATTGAAACTGTTTTCATCCGGCACCGGATGCCCCGCCTCAAAACATTTGACGCCGGGAATCTCTCCCATGACATGCTCATACTTGGTGACGACAATACCGTCATCGACACTGCCGAGCTCTTTGACAGCCGCATTTGCCATCTGCCAGGCAGCCTTGCCGGCAGAGACCAGAATGGTGCGGCCGCCCGCATTTGAATAATTCTTCAGAGCACGGGATACTGCCTCATCGGGAAGAACTGCCTGCAGGGAAGCACTGACGATCGCGTTGACGTCTTCTCTCATTTTTGAATTCATAATCTTTCCTCCAGCTTTTTTATTATTTCACATGACACATTTGTGCGATGCGCATTTACAGATTTAACAGTTTAATGGATGAAAAGGCTCAGGATCGCAATTTCGATTATGGCGGATACACCCATTACAAGAGTATTCATTGTCTGCGTCTTATAACCGCGTTCCGGAGTCATAGCTCCGAAGTTCGTGACGACCCAGAAGAAGGAGTCGTTTGCATGAGACACCGTCATGGCACCGGCGCCGATCGCCATACAGACAAGGCAGATCTGAGCCGGAGAAGTAAACCCAAGAATCGGAAGAAGCGGTGTCACGATGCCTGCTGTTGTTGTAAGGGCAACGGTGGAAGATCCCTGTGCGGTCTTCAGGATAGCCGAGAGCAGGAACGGGAAGAAAATCCCCATCGTGGACAGGACCGTCGCATGCTCCGAGATGTAATTGACCATATCGGAAGAAGCAATGACTTTTCCGAGCACTCCGCCGGCGGCGGTAACGAAGAGGATCGGACCTACCGTCTTCAGTGTGTCGTCGCAGATTTTATAGAACTCATCAAGCTTTCCTGCTCCGGCGAGCTGAGCGACCGCAAAAGCCGTACCAACCGCTAAAGCGATGATCGGAGTTCCGAGGAACTTAAATAGATCAATGATAAAACCTTTGCTTCCCGCCATGGTGACAATAGATGAAATTGCCATAAGGATAATCGGAACAATGATCGGGGCCAGAGATGAGAAACCGCTCGGAAGCTTTCCGTACGCAGCTACAAGTTCCTCATAGGTCTTTGTAACTTCGGCCTTATCTGCCTCATCGTCAGCTTTTACGCGCTTTCCGATAAAGTTCGCGTAGAAGTAACCTGCAGCCAGCGGGAAAATCGAGCAGAGGGCACCGAATCCCATGACCATAAGAAGGTTATCGCCGACACCGAGTGTAGATGCAGCCGCAATCGGACCGGGTGTGGGCGGGATAAATACGTGGGCAATGTAAAGTCCCGAACCAAGTCCTACAGACATGGCAACGGAGGAAGCACCGGTCCTCTGTACAAGAGCTTTTCTGATAGGATTCAGAATAACAAAACCGGAGTCACAGAATACCGGGATGGAGACGACCCAGCCCATGAGTTCCATGGCCAGGACCGGATGATTCTTACCGACAAGATTAATGACCATGTCGGCAAGCTTGAGCGCCGCTCCTGTCTGCTCAAGAATACTGCCGATCAGCGCACCGAGAATAATAACGATGCCGATGCTGGAGAACGTACCCGAGAAACCTGAACCGATTACACTTGCCAGTCCGGGGACGGTCGCTCCGTCTGCCGTTGTCTTATCGACAATCGGTATGCCTGCAATAATACCGAGCACCAGAGAGATGCACATAATGGATACGAAGGGATGGATTCTGAACTTGGATATCATCACAATCATCAGAACAATAGCAACAACGAATGCGAGTATCAATGGTAAGCCAGTCATTTGAATGTCCTCCTAAGATATAAAAAATGTGTAAGTAATTGTGTTGACTATATAATACCATTTCAACGCATTCATATCCATGTATGAGTAAACAAATCTAAAAAAACATTTGTGTCAATGACACAAATTTGCGTTTCATTTTTGCGTCGGTTTTATTTTTTTACAATAAAATTTCTTTCCATTGCAGCTTTACCGTCTCTATCACATCCTTTTCAGATAATTGCAGAAGCCTTCAACAAAGGCTCTGTCCGAAGCCTTCTCGATCGGATCGATCCCCATGAGCATCTTGAATTTATTATACCTGTAGAACAACGTGTTTTTATGAACAAAAAGCTTATCCGCCGCCCGCTGAAAGTTATAATTATAGTTGATCAGACCGCTGAAAGTCTCTACGAACAGCCTTTTATGGGCATCAGACAGCTGGCTCTCATAAATATAATATATATGCGACAGTTCATTGAACGGAACAACAGACTGCAGATATTCCTGCACATGATCATAAAAAAATACTGACATGGAACTGCCCCTGATATTTTTCTCAAGCCATCTGCAATGCTGATATGCATAATAGTAATTCGAATACGTATCCTGAAAACTTCCTATATAGAATCGGGAAACCTTTTCCCTCGCCTTCATATAACGGAGCGCAGGACTTAAATACTCTCCTATAATGAATTTGTAGTCTGTGAACAGCTCCTGACAGCTGTCAGGCATGGTCTTGAATACGAGGACCTGATGTCCGTCGAGCGCGATACTGAAATCCTTATGGGTATGATATCTGCTGCTCCTGATCAACTGCAGGACCTCTGAGGTATCCATATCCTCCACACACATAAGAACAGGTATCCGTATCATTTCCTCGGGATACCCCAGTTCTCTCGCCATATCTCTCAGGTCTTCCGGGTTTGATGAAGGCACTTCCGTGAGAAGATGAATAAAACTGGCTTTTCTGTTTTCTCTCAGCCTGATCTTCTCCTGCTGCTTTTCATACTTCAGCATTGTCTCGATAGACATTTTGACCATCAGGGCAATGGCACGGATCTCGTTCGGATCTCCGGTCACGCCGACAACTCCTGCCCGAAGGCCGTCCGACTCGATGACCATGTTGATACCGGGACGAACATTGGAGCGTTCCGCCAGATTCGTAGTATCAATAATATCAGCTCCCCCGTGTACGATCCTGTACGCAATTTCATGGTATTGCCCCACCCGGTCAGGATCAATACTTGCGATAATTATGCCGTCTTCATTCATGATATTGACGTTATAATCAGTATATTTCCTGACCTGTTCAATAAATTTCTCCGCAAGTCCGGTCTCAATCATTTTAAAAAATCCTTCTTTACCTGTTCTCTACGAGTTTCCCTGATTCCACTTGCTTTTTTTATCATTTTTGACTATAATCTATAGACCACGTAATATCATATTTGTTGCAATTTGTATCAAGTGTCAATTTATTAATCGGATTGTAAAGGCAGGTCCCCATGGTTATACGCAAGACATCGAAAGAACTTCTCATAGATTCTGTTCTGGAACTACTTTCTGAA
Organism: uncultured Lachnospiraceae bacterium; assembly: GCA_946535445.1. Classification (GTDB taxonomy): domain Bacteria; phylum Bacillota; class Clostridia; order Lachnospirales; family Lachnospiraceae; genus Chordicoccus. Next base: position 25,532 of record CAMNDN010000021.1, on the reverse strand, counting down.
TATCCGATTGAAAAGATTACAGTATCAAAGATTGCCGAGAACTGTTCGCTTTCCAAGCGAACATTTTATTACCACTTTTCTGATAAATATGACCTTGCGAATAAGGCATACTATTATCAGATGTACTCCTATTGCGAAGAGCATAAAGGTTCTCTGACCCTGCACGGCTTTTTAATGAATATTGCTGTTTTCATCGATGAACATGTCAATTATTTCAGACACCTGGCTGAATATAAAGGACAGAACAATATCGCGGACTTCAACATCATTCATATGAGCAATCTTTTTGCGAAGATCATCGAAGATTCCTACCACGACCATGTCACCGGGGAATTGTCCGAGATCATCACCTTTTATGTCGTGGGGATTACGCACTATGTTACCGACATCATCACGAACAGCTCCGATACGAGTCCGGAAAAAATAATTATGCTCTTTGAGAAGTGTATTCCGAGCGCACTGCAGAAGTATCTTTAATAATGTCGTCCCATTACCGGTGTGCCCGGGATTTCCCGGCATTCCCTGTCAGGTCTGATCTTTTTCCGTCTCCTTAAGAATAGTCAGAATCTCACAAGCGACTTTCTCCGCAATGAGCAGCTTTGATTCATGTCTGTCTCTGCCGAATACACTGTCCATATAGAAGAGGTGCACTTCTCCCAGGTAATCTATCGCGAAATATACCTGACCGGGTACACTGTCTTCGTTTGCGGGATCGACCCTTCCGAGGCTGCCTGTCACTCCGACCGAAATATCCGATTCGAAATATTCCCTGACCGTAATGGCCATGGCTCCTGCCGTCTCCCGGGAATAGACACCATACTTCTCGATCAGTACAGAGGGAACTCCGCATTTTACCTTGGCCCAGTTGGAATACGTGACCAGACTTCCCTTCATGACTGCCGAAGCCCCTTCCGTATCCGTGATCAGGGATGCTATACAGCCTGAGGTACAGCTTTCCATGACTGCTATCTCAAGCTTTTTTTCCATAAGCGTCTTCGTGAGCTTCTCATAGACATCTGCACACCTTTTTTCTACGTTCCTGTCTTCCATATGGTATTCTCCATGCCCCTATTATCCAAACGATACTCACCTTTATTCAAGAACATCCCGGCGGCTTGTCGCTCCGCGCATGGTGCGAAGCACCTTCCTTAATGCGAGGCAGCGATCCGCCGTGCCTAAGCATGCGTAACAATGCTCCAGTGGAGCATTGTGTAGCTGAGGCTTTTAATCTCTGACGCTTACTTTGTATCCCATGTCAGAGACAAGTTTCATTTTGCGCATTCATCGTAGACTCGCGTCACGAGAATTCTGCGTCAGAGATTAAATATTGACTTCCGTCCCCGCACTTAGATAATTCAGCCTGTCCCCCATGATCTGTTTAAGATAATCGTACTGCAGATTGCCGGTACAGTGACAGGTATAATACCTTGTATGACCGGAAAGGAGCCGCTCTGCGATATCCTTCAGTTTCTTCTTTCCCTCGTCGTCCAAAGCGACTTTCATTAAATGAAATCCTCCGATCAACACGTCCGGCTTCGTCCACTCAGCGATGTTGAGTATCCCTTTATGTGAGCAGCCGGAGAAAAGGATTTTTTTTCCCGCTTCCGTTATCTCCAGATATTGCTCATGTCGAAAATCTTCCGGAATAAATGCATTTTCCTTCAGCACCGACAAACCGAACGGCTCGATCGGTATGACCGTTTTTCTGTCGTTACAATGAAAAATACGTATACCGGGCGCTGCCTGGTACTCCTCTCCAAGCGGAATCAGTCTTTCTTCTGCCTTCAGATCTTCATTAAGACCGATATTCTTTCTGGCTGCGTTGTAATGTTTTTCAAATGCCGCTCCGCCAAGATACACGGGAGCCCTTGAATTGACCATCAAAAATGCGCGAATGCCGCCTCCGTGGTCATAGTGTCCGTGAGAAAGAACACCGAAATCCACCTTCGCCAGATCAATTCCGAGCGCCCCGGCATTTGCCAGGAACAGATCCGACTGACCGAAATCAAAAAGGATCTTGCTGCCGCAGGATTCGATATACAGGCTCAGCCCATGTTCGTGCCCGATCCCGGGCCTGCAGGCTGTATTTTCCGTAAGGACCGCAACTTTCATGATCAATACCTCATATCATGCATCAGCCGTAAGCTTTGCAATCAGTTCCGCTGTCTCGTCTTTCTGCTCCTGAAATGTGATTTTGGGCTCTCCGTCACCTTTCTGACGACCGTATGATCCGAAATATGCATGGCATCCGCCTTCAATCACTGCCTCCTTGAAATCGGCAGGCAAATTCCTTTTTGATGCCTCATATTTTTCGAAATTGAGCACACCGTCTTCACTCCCGTATAACGAGAGAGCTTTAAGATCCGTCTTCGACAGATCGACCGTCGGGTAGGCAGCAAGAAGGACCAGCCCCCTATACTCATCCGCATGATCATCAAGGTACATGGCAGCGACCACGCCGCCCAGCGAATGACCGCCGATATACCATTCCGCGATTTCCGGAAACATCTCCTTATACCCATCCGCCGCATCCCGGTCAAGAACAGCCAGATTTGCCGGCACGTGAAGCAGCACAGTCAGAATCCCCTTCTCCGCACAGGCTTCCATCAGAGGAGCATACGATTCATACTGCACCTTTCCTCCGGGGTAAAAAATAAGCCCTGACACGGGGTCTTCCGGAATAAACGCAATATAAGAATTCTTTTCTTCCCGGACCGTTATACCCTCAGAGGGATTCTTGATTGCTTCAAATGCCGCATCATCCGCATGATAGTAATCACCGATGTAGATCCACCCGAAGAGACTGCACCCAAGTACCAGAGTCAGGGCGATAATCAGTAAATATTTTGCTGTTTTCTTCATATAAACCATAAAATGGGGCTCCTACATCTGAAAGATGCAGGACCCCCATAAATCATCTTATGAACCGGACAGATCAGAAGATCTCAAGCAGCTTGCTGTACTCTGCAAGTGCGCCGTCTGTATCATTTGCAAGAACCTTATTTGCAAGGACTTTGCCCAGCTGTACGCCTTCCTGATCGAAGCTGTTGATATTCCATGTGAAGCCCTGGAACATGACCTTATTCTCAAAGTGAGCAAGGAGCGCACCGAGTGTCTCCGGGATCAGCTTGTCGCCGACAATGATGCTGGACGGTCTCTGGCCTTCGAATACCTTATTCGGATTCTCATCGCCCTTGCCGACTGCAAATGCAACGATCTGAGCAGCAACGTTGGCGGACAGTTTCTGCTGACTTGTTGTTCCCTTGATCACAAGGTCGTTACCCATCTGGCTGTTCTTGAATCCGACGAACTGCATCGGGATGGGCTGTGTGCCCTGATGGAGCAGCTGGAAGAAGGAATGCTGTCCGTTCGTGCCCGGCTCACCGAAAATAAGCGGACCCGTCTGATAGCTGATCGGCTCACCGAAACGGTTGACATGCTTTCCGTTGGACTCCATATCAAGCTGCTGCAGATGTGCCGGGAAACGGGCAAGTGCCTGTGAATACGGAAGGACCGCTGTCATCTGGAAGCCCAGGACATTGCGCTCATAGACACCGATCAGAGCATCCAGCATAGCAGAGTTCTCACGAATATTCGGGTTCTTGGCAAGAACATCTTCATCTGCCATACCTTTGAGGATACGGGCAAAGATATCCGGACCGAAAGCGAGTGAAAGAACTGCGCCGCCTACTGCCGAGGAGGATGAATATCTTCCGCCGATGAAATCATCCATATAGAAGGAATCAAGATATTCCGGATTGCCTGCAAGCGGAGATGTCTCACTGGTTACAGCTGCCATATGCTTGGAAACGTCACAGCCTGCTGCTTTGATCGCTTCTTTTACAAATGTCTCGTTGGTCAGAGTCTCAAGTGTTGTGCCGGATTTGGAAACAACAATAAAGATTGCTCTCGGGATATCAACACCGGCAAGTACTGCAGAAGCATCATCCGGATCTACGTTGCTGATGAACTTTGCTTCCATCTTAAGAGTATTATTTACACGAGCCCAGTTCTCAAGTGCAATATACAGAGCACGCGGACCAAGGTCAGAGCCGCCGATACCGATCTGTACGACCTGAGTATACTTCTCGCCCTTCTCATTCAGGAGTTCTCCGTTGTGGACTTTATTGGCAAATGCAGCAATACGATTCTGTACATTTACAAAGAACTCTCTCTTGTTCACGTCTCCCTGGAAAACATCTTTGCCGAGCTGACTGCGGCAGAGATGATGAAGGACCATACGGCCCTCGCCTGTATTAACGATTCCGCCGTTATAGAGTTCTTCATACTTCTCTGTAAGCTGCGCTTCATCAGCAAGTGCCTGAAGGCAGTCCAGGATCTTATCATCGACCTGCTTTGCAGCATAACTGTAGACCATACCGTTGGACATGGGTACTTTATACTCAGTGACACGCTTTGCACCGTTCTCACCGGTCATTGCTTTGGCAAGATCGACCTTCTCAAGATCTTTCAGTTCGTTAAAAGATGCAAGTAAATCTAAATTTTTCCAGACCATTTAACCGTTTCCTCCTGTTAATTATACACTACACCCGGTCTTCACCGAATATATTAACTGCTGCCGTTTCGGGCAGATCCGTTCACAGGGTATTCCCCTTCTTATCATAGTATACTAAAATCCACAAAGATTTCAATGCCGAACTAAAATTTTTAATGCAAATTATCTAATAAAAATCAAAACTTACCCGTTTAAGCCTTTTAATTGTGAACGCACAGAAAAAGAGCAAAACTATACCGGTTGTATATATAATTCAACTTGACACACTGTCGGGAACACCTCTGTGCTTTTGCATCAGTAAAAAAATCCGGACGGCAGTACACAAAAAAAGGGACAGCCGAAAGGCTGTCCCTGTCCTGTACAGTTATAGATATCAGAAATTGAATTTCTGTTTCGCTGAATATGACGTATGCAGCAGCTTCTCAGCGAGCTCACTTCCGGGTTCTCCGAGGAATTCCTTATACAGCTGCTGAATCTGGGAGTTGTCAATGGAGACTCTCTTCTCCTTGAACTTATCCTCATCATAAAGAGCTTTCATACGGCGATCCTTATAAGTGTAGCCGATACGGCCATGTTTTGCGCGCGCGGAAACGATCGACTGACCGCCGCCGTTGATGCAGCCGCCCGGGCATCCCATGATCTCGATAAAGGTATACTTGGAGATACCTGCACGTACATCCTCAAGAAGAGGCTTAGCCTTGGTCATGGAGGATGCGATCGCGATCCAGATCTTCTGTCCGTTCAGGTCGATCTGCGCTTCCTTAACACCTGCCATGCCGCGGCATTCCATAAAGTCAACACGCTCGAGCGGCTTTCCGTCAAGCACCTGCTTTACGGTACGAAGGGCAGCTTCCATAACACCGCCGGTAGCACCGAAGATAACGCCGGCACCGGTGTACTCACCGAGAAGATCCTGATCGAATGCCTCATCTTCGAGCGCATCCAGGTCATCCATACCGTACATCTTGATCAGACGGCCTGCTTCTCTTGTTGTGAGAACGGCATCGACATCCGGGTATTCTCCGGTCTTGCATTCCGGACGATGAACTTCGGACTTCTTTGCGATACACGGCATAATGGATACAACAAAGATCTTGGACGGATCCACGTTATGTTTCTCAGCCCAATATGTCTTGGCAATAGCGCCGAACATCATGTGCGGAGACTTTGCGCTGGACAGATGCGGCAGCAGTTCCGGATATTCATACTCAATGTATCTTACCCAGCCCGGTGAACAGGATGTGAACATCGGAAGCGTTCCACCCTTCTGCAGTCTGTGCAGAAGCTCTGTTCCTTCTTCCATGATCGTAAGGTCCGCACCGAAGTTCGTATCATAGACACGGTCAAATCCGCAGCGTTTCAGGGCAGCGACCATCTTACCGGTGACCAGAGTTCCGATCGGCAGACCGAACTCCTCACCGAGAGAAGCTCTGACAGCCGGAGCAGTCTGGCAGATAACGACCTTATCCGGATCGTTAATAGCTGCGATGACTTCATGGATCTCTTCCTTCTCTGTCAGCGCGCCGACCGGACATGCGATGACGCACTGGCCGCACTGCATGCAGTTGACATCATTAAAACTTCCGTTATAGATCGGTCCGCAGACAGTCTTAAATCCGCGGTTCTGAAGACCGAGGATACCGATTCCCTGGACCTGAGAACATGTTCCGATGCAGCGCTCGCAGAGAACGCACTTGGATGTATCACGTACGATACCATAGCTTGCATCTTCAAATGTAGGCGTTGTATGCTCGCCCTCAAATCTGTTCTCACGGATTCCGAGTTCTGCACAGAGTCTCTGAAGCTCGCAGTTCGTATTGCGCTTGCAGGACAGGCAGTTCTTGTTGTGGTTGGACATGATCAGCTCGACTGTAGTCTTGCGGCCTCGAATTGCTCTCTCGGAATTGGTCCATACTTCCATTCCCTCAGAGACCGGTGTCGTACATGCCGAAAGGAGAGCTCTTGCTCCCTTGACTTCGACAAGGCATACACGGCACGCACCGCTCTTGATCACATCCTTGAGATAGCACAGCGTGGGGATCTGGATGCCGGATCTGTTGGCAGCAGTCAGAATTGTGTCGCCCTCTTCCGCTGTGACGAACTGATTATTTATCTTAATATGCACTTCACCCATTTGACATCCTCCTGTTAATGCCGCTCAACAGCACCGAAGCGGCAATTTGTAATACACATACCGCACTTGATGCACTTCGAGGTATCGATCTTGTAGACTTCCTTGCCTGGCTTTCCGGTGATGGCGTCTGCAGGGCAGTTACGTGCGCAGAGCGAACATGCACGGCATTTCGTCGGATCGATGACGTATGTAAGCAGATTCTTGCATACATGTGCCGGGCAGCGTTTCTCAAGGATGTGCGCTTCGTACTCATCCCTGAAATAACGAAGAGTAGAAAGGATCGGATTCGGAGCTGTCTGTCCGAGACCGCAGAGAGCAGTATCTTTGATCTCGTTGCAGAGCTCTTCCATCTCGTCCAGCATCTCCATCGTACCTTCGCCTTCGGTAATCTTGGTAAGCATCTCAAGAAGACGCTTGGTTCCGACACGGCACGGTGTACATTTTCCGCAGGACTCGTCACAGATGAATTCCATATAGAATTTCGCAACGTCGACCATACAGTTGTCTTCATCCAGTACGATCATACCGCCCGAACCCATCATGGATCCTGCCGCAACAAGGTTCTCGTAGGTGATCGGCGTATCGAGCTCATTCTCTGTCAGACATCCGCCGGACGGACCGCCGGTCTGGACAGCCTTGAACTTCTTTCCTTCAGGACATCCGCCGCCGATATCATAGATGATCTCGCGGAGAGTTGTTCCCATCGGAATTTCAACAAGACCTGTATTGTTGATCTTACCTCCGAGAGCGAATACCTTCGTACCGGTGGATTTGCCCATTCCGATCGATGAATACCATTCCGGTCCGTTCAGGATGATCTGTGTAACGTTTGCAATTGTCTCAACATTGTTGATGGAGGTCGGCTTGCCCCATACACCGGAAACTGCCGGGAAGGGCGGCTTCGGTGACGGCATACCTCTGCGTCCCTCGATTGAAGCGATCAGCGCTGTTTCCTCGCCGCAGACAAATGCGCCCGCGCCGAGACGGATCTCAATATCAAAGTTGAAACCGGATCCGTAGATGTTGCTTCCGAGGAATCCGAGTTCTTTCGCTTCACTGATCGCGATGCGAAGTCTGTTGACAGCGATCGGATACTCTGCACGGATATAAATGTATCCCTGATGAGCACCTACCGCGTAAGCCATGATCGCCATGCCTTCCAGGATCGCATGCGGATCACCTTCAAGAATGGAACGATCCATAAATGCACCCGGATCGCCTTCGTCGGCATTGCAGATGACATACTTTTCATTGCCCGGCTGATTCTTCTCGAACTGCCACTTTACACCTGTCGGGAAACCTGCGCCGCCACGGCCTCTCAGCCCGGAAGCCTTGACTTTGTCAATGACATCCTGCGGGGTCATCTCGGTCAGTACATGATAAAGCGCCTCGTAACCGTCGATTCCGATGTACTCATAAATATTTTCCGGATTGATTCGGCCACAGTTGCGCAGAGCAATTCTCTGCTGTTTCTCATAGAACCCGATCTTATCGATATCATAGACCTTCTCGCCGGACTTTCTGTCCGTATCGAACATCTGAAGTTCTTTTATAACATTTCCGCCCACAACATGCTGATTGACGATTCTCTCAGCATCTTCCGGCTTGACATGGGTATAATAAACTCTGTCCGGATAGATGGCAACGATAGGACCTTTCTGACAGAAACCGAAGCAGCCTGTCTTGATGACCTTGACCTTGTCAGAAAGACCGACTTCCTCGAGTTTCTCTTCAAGTTTCTGAATAAGTACGGCAGAATTACCTGCAGTACAACCCGTACCTGCGCAGCAGAGAATATTCATATACTGGTCATCATCCGTGAGATGGAGCTTGTCTTCAAGTCTGAGCTGAAGATAGCGCCTCTCAGCTTCTCTGATCGCAAGCAATGCTTTTAAAGTTGTAATCTTCTCTTTCATGCTTAAGCCCCCGCTTTCTTTTCCTCACGCACGATTCTTCTGATCTCGTTCGTGAAACTATTGTCGAGCAGTGCATTACCGTAGTACTTTCCATCGATAATACATACCGGCGCAAGTCCGCATGCTCCGAGGCATCTTGTTGCATCAAGCGAGAAAAGACCGTCCGCGGAAGTCTTATTGACAGCTGCTCCTGTCAGTTTCTCCACTCGGTCGATCAGCTGCTGCGCGCCCTTGACATAGCACGCAGTTCCGAGGCAGACATTAATGACATGCTTGCCCTTCGGTTCAGTCGTGAACTGTGCATAGAACATGACTACACCGTAAACCTCGGCCGGACTGGTGCCGGTAGCCTCTGCGATCTTCTCCATTGCTTCAAACGGAATATATCCGAGTTCATTCTGAACTTCATGAAGCATCTCGATGCAGGGACCGGCCTGATTCCTGTGCTTCGCTACGATATCATCGATTTTGCGAAGCGCATCACAATTAAGTTTCTCCATATAAAGCCCCTTTCTTTGCAATGACGCAGCACGTATTGCGTTTTGCTATTAGCTATCTTAAAATTATACTATTTCGAGAATATATAGGCAATATGACCCAATCTTATTTTCAAAATAATTTATACTTTGGGCAAATAATATAAAAAAACAATGGTATTCGTTGTGGCTAACCATCTGTATCAGATAAAATACATTAAATTTTCTGACAATTTCTTTTATTCTCACGCCATAAGTCTCTCAAAAATATATAATATATTACATTTTTCTATAATCATTAATAAGATAGTAAATTTCTTTCATGATGAAACGCTTCATGCTATCATACAGATGGAGATTCCCGTGTATTTCTGCAAAAATCAGATGGAGATTCCAACAATGAAAAAAATTCTGAAGACAACACTTGTTTGCACATCTCTTGTGCTTTTCGCTCTTGTTTTTCTCATCGCGTACCTCTCATTTACCGAGTATGTACCCGGATCCAGAGAGACCGTGGCTATTACCGGATCCCAATCAGACTCCTCATCAGGTGAAACCTTTTTGGACCCGACTGCGACACTGTCTGTCATGTCCTGGAATATTGGTTACGCAGGTCTTTCCGAGACGGCTGATTTTTTCATGGACGGCGGGAAAGGCGTTCGCACACAGGATAAGAAATCCGTAATGAACAATCTCTCAGCTGTTCTGGATGAAATATCAGAAGCAGATCCGGACATTCTGTTCCTTCAGGAAATTGACCGGAACTCGACCAGATCCTACCATATAGACGAGACTTCTTTTATCAGGGAAAAGTATGAGAAAGGTTCGGCTGCATTTGCAAATAATTTCAAAGTGAACTTTGTCCCATACCCAATCCCACCGATCGGCAAAGTGGATTCCGGCGTTATGACACTGACGGACTACACAGTCACGGACGCGGTCCGGATCCAGCTTCCCTGCCCGTTCTCCTGGCCGGTCAGAACAGCCAACCTGAAGCGCTGTCTGCTCACCTGCCGGATCCCGATAAAGAAGCAGGATAATACAGGGAACGGAAAAGATTCCGAAAAAAAAGAACTCGTCCTCGTGAACCTTCATCTCGAGGCCTACGACGACGGAGCAGGAAAAGAAGCTCAGACCAGAATGCTGGAAGAGCTTCTTCAGGAAGAATATGACAAGGGAAATTATGTGATCGCGGGAGGAGATTTCAATCAGAGTTTCTCCGGCACGGATACTTCCATGTATCCGCTTCAGGAAGAGGGACTCTGGCAGTGCGGCATGATCGATGAGTCCTCTTTCAGCAATAATTTTCGTTTTCTGATGGACAACAGCACCCCCACATGCCGTTCACTGGACAGGCCCTATGACCCTGACGATAAGTCTTTCCAGTACTATATGATCGACGGCTTTATCGTATCGGATAATGTGAACGTCGAAAAGATACAGACCCTGGACTGCGGATTTAAAAATTCTGACCACAATCCGGTATTTATGACATTCTCTCTTCGCTGACAAAGGAAGCTTACGCAGACTTCATCTTACCCTGCCCGTGCCGGGAAGATAACAGTCGTATCGCACGTTCCTGCATTCTATGGAATATCCCGGCCTTCTGCCGGCAAGAGGCATTCCCCGGATCGGTCTCTTTACGATGATCCGTCCGGGAGATGCCGCAAATGCGGCGTCAAGAAGCGCATCCTCCTCAAGGCAAGGCATTTCCAGCTTCTGAAATATCTGCAGTTTTTTCGTGCTGATGCCGGATTTCTGCTTGACCGGAAACATCGGATCCAGATAGATGAGATCCGGTGTCTGTTCAAGATCCGCCATTATTTCGATGCTGTCGCCTTCCCGCAGTTCCATTCTGGAAGCAATCTCACGAATTTCAGAAACCGCTTCTTCTGTCTCGTACCCGCTCGTCTTCCGAAGCGTTCCCTTTCCCCCCGGGATCGACCTGCCGATCATCTCATCCGGACTCCTCAAAGCTCTGTCAAGAGCATCCCTGAGCAGAGCGCAGATGACAGGATTATATTCACAGAGGATCACATGATAGCCCGCTGCCGCCAGTATAAAAGAGTCCTCTCCAAGACCGGCGGTCGCATCCAGCGCAAGCGGCTTTTCCGGCATCCCCTTCCATTTCGCGGCCCGAAGGAGCTTTTCATGCTGCAGGTGCCCGCCTGAGACCCGGCGGTACATCTGCATAAAATCCCCTTTCAGTTCCATTTTTCCCTGTACAAGAGAAAGCCCCTCAGGTCCGAGATAAAGATATCTCTCCTCTCCCGCCACATCGGCAGGATCTGTTGTCACTTTCCCGTGTACAGACCGGACAAGGTCCTGCAGCTTATCGGCATCTGAATCTGTCACTGTCAGTATTTTCATCAGATCGGCTCCCAGTCTTTTTATCATTTATTAAAACTTCCCACTTCATAGAAAAGTTGCTGGCGATATCATTTAAAATGCAATCGGAGCGGCTTCGTCTCGCGACCGGTACTTTGAATTTTCAAGTGTAAACGCCGAAAATTCATTAGTACCGCTGTCAGCGAGACGGGAGCGCGAGCGTCCCGACGATGCATTTTATAATGATGAGACAGCTCTGGATATTTCATGTGGGAAGTTTTAGTCATTTATATCACACAGTACGCAGGAACACCCTATACGGTCACAATTCCAAGGACCTGAGCGATTGAAGTCAGAAGTATGATGATGAGGCAGATAATACAGAAATATCTGAGCGTGATCTCATAAACTTTCTTCCTTCGGAAAGGAGCTCCCTTCTTCGTGACCTCCGCCGCGATTCTTTCGATACCTATAACTTTCAGGCACAATACGCAGATCGAGATCGCGCTGATCGGCATCATGACCGAGTTGGTCAGGAAATCAAAGAAATCGAGGAACTGCATCCCTATGATCGTGAAAAAGGAAAGCGGCCCATAGCCCAGACAGGAAAGTGTTCCGATTCCCACCATAACGACAGCCATAATAATCGTCCCCACATGCCTGTCGATATGAAATTCATCTTCAAAAGTAGATACAGCGCTCTCCAGCAGAGCAATTGAACTTGTCATGGCAGCGAACAGGACCAGAAGGAAGAACATGATGCCGAAAGGTGTTGCGAGTCCCATGCTCACGAATACTTTCGGAATCGTTATGAACATGAGGGAAGGACCTGCCTGCAGGACCTCCGGATCTCCTCCTGAGAACGCGAAGACGGCCGGAATGATCATCAGACCTGCCATGACCGCAATAGCTGTATCGAAGATCTCAACATGGATCGTCGCCTCCTCGATCGCGACGTCATCCTTCATATAGGAACCGAACGTGACAAGAATACCCATGGCGATGGATAGTGAATAGAACATCTGCAGCATGGCCGACGCAATCGTCATGAATGAAAAATTCTTCGGATTCGGGATCAGAAAATAGATAACACCTTCGACCGCTCCCGGACGTGAGATGGAATAGCCTGCAATGATGACCGACAGAACGACAAGGATCGGCATCATGAAGCTGGACACTCTCTCAATACCGTTTCTGACTCCTGCGTAAATAATAATGAGATTTATGGCTGCAAATATCAGAAAGCATATCTCGACCTGTGTCCCGTTCGTGATAAAAGAGCTGAAATACCCGTCAGCAGCTACTTCCTGCGCGTTGCCTCTGCAGTACTCGAACAGATACTTAAGAATCCATCCTCCGATCGTTGAATAATACGGGACGATCAGGATCGGAATGATCGCATTCACCCAACCGCCGATCCGAAACGGCGTGCTGCGGCCGAAATGTTCGAACGCACCGACCGGGCTTTTCCATGTCATTCGGCCAAGGGCTGTTTCGGAGATGATCATCGTATACCCGAATGTCAGGGCCAGTATAATATAGACGAGAAGGAAAATACCTCCTCCGTATTTTGCGGCCAGATAGGGAAATCTCCAGATATTGCCCAGACCGACGGATGCACCCGCGGCAGACAGTACAAATCCGAGTTTTCCCGAAAAACTGCTTCTCTTTTTTTTATCATGCATAATATCAGTTCCCCTTTTCAAGTCAGTAATGCGACGACAATTATACAATATCTTTAAAAAAAGATGGGAGAGATTTTTTAGAATCTCTCCCATCTTGCGCATTTTAGCGCAAAAGTGCAATTATAGATCATCTATCGTGTCCGTCTTTCAGAAGGACTCCGGTCACATCACTACAGCCCCTTCCGGTGTCAGCTCATGCTCCTCATCAAGCCATACGCTTACCGAGCCGCTGTCCACGGAGAAATCGCCGTAGCCCTGCCTGTTAATGCGTACTCTGCGATCGACGTGGCCAAGAACATCATAGAAGATCTTACCGGCATGTTCTTTTCCGACATACATTCTGCGGCGATGTCTTCCCTTCGTTGAGATCAGGACCGCCATGCCATACTTTTCACGCGTCCATCCGATACAGTACTGCTGGTCGAAATAATCATGCTGCTTTCCGTACGCATAAAGTCTCCTGAGCATCAGCATCATTTCAAGATCTGAACCAACCGGAGGAATATTGTTATGCGGAATGCCATACAGGTCTCCGTAGAAAACGCACGGGTAGCCATCTTCGCGGAGCAGGATCATAGCGTAGGCCAGCGGCCTGAACCAGGGCTTGATCGGCGAGGCCAGGGACTGTCCCGGCTGTGTGTCGTGGTTGTCTACAAATGTCACCGAGTGTATCGGATTCCTCTCCGTCAGCGTATCCTTAAAGATGTATCTCAGGTCGTACCTGTCCCGGTTATAGGATGCATCACAGAAATGGAAATGCAGAGGCACATCGAAAAGGCTCATCTGATAATCTGTCTTTTCCAGATAGTTCGTGAGCTTATTGACATCACCACTCCAGTATTCACCGACAGCAAAGATATTTCTTTCGGTCTGCTTCCTCATGTATTTGAGCCATTCCCGGTAGAATCCCGCATCAATGTGCTTTACCGCATCAAGTCGAACACCGTCAAGACCGGTCATCGTCTCGTACCAGGCACCCCACTTGTTGAGCTCCTCAGCTACTTCGGGCACTTTCTGATCGATGTCCGCTCCCATCAGATAATCGAAATTGCCGTACTCGTTATCGACATCCGGGCTCCACTCGTGATCCTTCAGCCTGTAGATCGGGCTGCCGGACTCATTGCGGAATCCGGAAAAACATCTGTGATCCCACTTAAAATCAGAATACTGATTATTTCGTCCTTCAAAGTTGTAAATGGTTTCCGCCTCAGCAGTGACATACTCCGAATCCAGTTCATAGTTTCTGTTGTCCGGGCTGACACGGACAGCTTCTACTTCCTCCGTGCTGTCGGCACCGAGTTTATGGTTCAGAACAATGTCAGGATAAACGTGGAGTCCTGCCTGATGGCAGGCATGTATGGCTGCCTGATATTCATCCTTGGTCCCGTACTTCGTTCTGACAGTCCCTTTCTGGTCGAACTCGCCAAGGTCATAGACGTCATAGACGCCGTATCCCACGTCATCCACACCATTCATGGCCTTATATGCAGGCGGCATCCAGATCGATGTGAAGCCCATCGCTTCCAATGACGCGGCATCTTCAGTCAGCTGATTCCACAGATTTCCGTCGGACGGCAGATACCACTCAAAATACTGCAGCATCGTACCGTTGCGGGTAAAGGAATTATAGTAGGCCATCAGGATATCCGTTCCTGCATGGCCGTATCCTTCCCGGTTCATCTGGTCGTAGACATCCGTTACAGTGTTCAGGACACTCAGATTCAGATTTCTGCTCTCCGCATCTTCCTTGGCAGTCTGGAAATCCGTAAGCATGTGCCGGACAGTTAGCGTCTTGTCCGAAGAGGAGTCAAGTGTGTCCTCCATGGAAAGAAGCGTGCTCGTACTGCTCTCGAGCTCCTGCTCCAGCATACGGATCAGAGTCTTTCTGTCCAGATTGACCTTCCCGCTGTATGCGAGCGATTCCGTAAGACCGCTCAGAATACCGGCAGCGGCGATCTGCATGGCCATTTTCATCTGCTGGCTGGCAGCATTCTCGCCGATATATGTTATTTTACTGCCGAGATTATCAAGGACGGGAATGATTTCCCTGCAGACTTCCCTGTCACCGCCCACCATGATCGTGAGCGTTCCGTTCTCGGCATCTGATGCACTGCCGGTGACCGGAGCATCCACCGTGCTGATATTGCGCTCAGCGGCAGCCTCCGCGATCCGGACAGCCAGTTCCGGACTCTTGGTCGACATGTCTACTATAATGCTGTTCTCCGGCGCGAGTTCACAGATCCCCTCCTCGCCGAAATAAAGTTCCTCCACATCGCGCGGATAACTCAGTTTTGAAAAAATATAATCAGCGCCTTCAAGACTCTCACCGATAGAATCGAACCAGAGTGCGCCCTGATTCATCGGTTCTTCTGCGTTGTATTTTCTTTTATTATAAACGGTTACCTGATAACCGGCATGCAGCAGTCGGATCGCCATTGCGGACCCGAGAGCGTCCATACCGATAAACGCTATTTTTTTCATCCGTAATAAACCTCCTCAATTCATTCTCCTTAAGAGAAATGCTGTTCTTTATTCTATCTGAAACCGCTGTGTATAACCACTTTCTGCGATTTAAAATCGTCGTATTTGTATACACACGTTTTCAAATCACGTATTTTAATCTTGCCGTGAGCACTTGTCAACTGTTTTGTATACAAAATTCCCGCCTGTTAATCCGGCATAAGTCCGCCGCCTGTCGCCCAGACTATATGAACAGCGTTTTCCATAAGTTCCGTAAGACCGTTGGCTTTTAAGTATTCGGCAAACGCAGACCCCTCCCTGCATATGTCTTCAAGCCCTTTAAAACCCGCACAGGCGGAAGGCTCAAGACGGATATTCTCCAGTTCCCGGACCATCTGCTGATATTCCGTCAGTCTCTCGTCACAGACTGTAAACGCACCTGACATAAGCTCTTCCATCATGCTGCATACAAATCCCGACGGTCTGCCGCAGGCCAGCCCGTCTGCCAGGGTCCTGCCGGTAAGTCCGATATCCTGTACACATATTTTTTCATGTTCTCCGGTTGCCATTCCCAGAGTCACGCAGGGAGATTCGACCGGCTCCGCAAAAAAGCAGTGAACATAAGGTCCGAAAAGCTGCTTGAATCCAAATGTTATACCGCCCGGTGCACCCCCGACACCGCACGGCAGATACACAAAGAGAGGATGCTTTGCGTCGACAGGAATATCCCTCTTTGCCAGCTGGACGGATACACGCATGGCAGCTGTAGAATAGCCGAAGAACAGATCCTCCGAGTTCTCATCATCAATAAAGAAGCTGTTCGGGTCGGCTTCGGATTCTTTTCTTCCGTTCGCCACAGCCTCGCTGTAATCGCCCGCATATTCCTTTACAAGGACACCCTCGCTCCTCAGCAGCTGCTTCTTCCACTCTTTTGCGTCACCTGACATGTGTACAACGGCCCGGAACCCCAGCCTTGCTGCCGTACGCCCGATACTGATCCCAAGATTGCCGGTCGATCCGACCTGTATCCGGTACTGACTGTAGAACTGTCGAAATTCATCGGAATCAATCCTGCCGTAATTATCCGTCGGCCAGAGCATCCCGGCTCTCTGGGCAAGTGTCTCCGCAATTTTCAGGACTTCATGGATCCCCCCTCTGGCTTTCACCGATCCGGCAATAGGAAGATGCGCGTCATCCTTGAGAAAAACTTTGCCCCGGATATTCGCGCCGCAGCTGTTGAGTCTTTCCTGCACCGCAGGAATCGGAATAAGCTCAGATTCTATGACTCCTTTTTTGGGCGCTGTCTCCGGAAAAGCGCTCGCTATATAAGGAAGAAAACGCATAAGACGGCTCTGCGCTGCCTTCATATGCACAAATTTATATCCTTTCATCTCAAACCGGGGCCTGACTGCTTTCAGATCCGGATTGAGCCAGACGATTTCTTTTCTTTCTCTCATTGCATCTACAGCGGACATGATATTTTCCTCCTCACAAACGGCAGATGATCGAAGACCTGCATGGAGCCCCGATCCTTTATCCGTATTTATCATCATACAACAAAACCGATGACAGCGGTATTTTTATTCCAAAATCATTTTCTTTCCCGATTGTCATACATCAAGAATTCATCATCATTAAAATATTTATTTGATTCAAACGAAAATGTATGTTTTTCATTTATAAAGAATAGCGTATAATATTTTATTAATAAAGTATCGGTATACTTCTTTTTATTCAGAAAATACAGGAGGGAGATAATGAGGTACCAGACAATCAAGAACCGGCTCACCGCAGCATTTCTGGCAACCTGTCTTATAGCCGGAAGCATCAGCTCTATCCCGGTCCCGGCATATGCCGATGAGGAGGACACGATCTCCGAAGCGGCATCTGAAGGCGGTACTTTCAAAGAACGTGACATTGATGCGGAAGTAGCAGAACTGCTCTCGGCAGGGGAATACGAAGAAGGGAGCGTGATCGTACTCTATGACAGGGAATATCCTGTCTATGCGGATGAAGAACTCGTCGGAGCTTCCGCTCTTCTCGGAAGTGCTGAACAGATTGCTGACATCAGTGCGGAAAGTTATGTCAATGCGACCGGCGATACGCTGGAAATACCGGAGGAGCTCGTCGGAGCTTCAGAGTATAAAGGCAGCAATGACCGCGTCGCCCTGGTCGCTGTCGAAGATGATACAAAGTCGACCGAAGAACTTCTGAGAGAACTTCTTTCGGATCCGCGGGTCCTGACCGCTGAGCCTGATTACATCATCGATGTCACGGATATGAATGATGACGCTCTTGAAGAAGCGGCGGAGGAAGCTCTCTACAGCCCGGAAGCTGATCTTGCGGACGCGGGAGAGGAAGATATCTTCACCGATCTTGTTGAAGATGTGTCTGACACTGCTGAAGAAGAAGATGAAGCTGCGGAAGAAGATGAGTCAGTTCCGGATTCTGCCGATATGGCAGCAGAGGAATATTTGCCCCCCGCAGATGCTGTCGACCCGGCAGCCGCTCCGGAAGCGGCCGATGACCTTGTAACGGTTCCTGTCCCCGCGGACGAATCCGTCGCTGAGGAAGCTGAGATTACGATTCCTGTTGAAACGCTCGTCGGCGCATCGATGGATCTGACTCCTTATCAGTGGGGAATGTCCGACGGATCCAACAGATACTCTCAGTCTGCACGCGGGAATGCCGATGTCTACGGAATAAACATCCCGAACTGGAATACACCCGGAATGGAAAACGCCGAAGGTGTCGTCGCAGTGGTCGACACCGGCGTCGATTATACACACCCGGATCTTGCTGATAATATGTACGTCTTTTCCCCGGAAG
This sequence comes from uncultured Lachnospiraceae bacterium, assembly GCA_946535445.1. Taxonomy (GTDB): domain Bacteria; phylum Bacillota; class Clostridia; order Lachnospirales; family Lachnospiraceae; genus Chordicoccus. The sequence continues at coordinate 7,188 of CAMNDN010000021.1, read as the reverse complement.
AGCAGAGCGCACTCGGCTGCGGGAAGTACGGTATAAGTACGGTCCCGGGTGTTCGTGACGCGAAAGATACCATGGACATATACGGTCACGGTACGCACTGTGCCGGTATCATAGCTGCCTCATGGAACAATGTCGGTATCAGCGGCGTGGCATCAGGCTCCAGGGTCATGGCTGTGCGCTCACTTAACGACTCGGGCCGCGCTTCCTATAAAATGCTTCTGAACGGACTGGCTTTCGTTGAGAACGCGAAAAAGTATGGTATCGATATCCGTGTCGCCAGCAACTCCTACGGCAGCAACGTGCTTAATTACGCAATGCGTGTGCTGGTCACAGAACTCGGAAAGCTCGGCGTCGTCTGTGTATTTTCAAGCGGAAATGAAGACAGACATGTTGATACACAGACAATATTTACGGATACGATCTGGGATCTTCCGAATGTAATTATTGTAAATGCTTCCCAGGAGGATGGTGAAGCAGCCAGCTTCACGAACTTCAGTCAGAATGCAACACACGTATTCGCTCCGGGCGTGGGCATCCTGTCCACGATTCCGGACACTGATTCGCCTATTGCGCAGCGATCCTATTTCACGGAGATGGACCCGAGCCCGATCTACGCAGATCCTGGCTGGACGAACCTCTCGGATGAACTGTTCGGCACCGTACAGATGAGCTGGATGGATGCGCCTTACAGGAACTATTTCTCATATTCCAGAGACTATGAGAATACTTCGAACGGGACTGCGCCTTCCGTGAAAATCACCCTGCAGAAAGACATTCCGGAAGGAAGGAATTTTTCCATATGCCTGCTTCTGCCGGTCACGGAAGAGACTGTCATCGGAAACGCTTCCCTCGACCTTTTCGTTCCAGACAGGAATATTCAGGCACGTCTCAGAATGCAGGATAACGGGGACGGGGATCGCTTATACAGGGAATTTATTCCGGAAGATGCCGCCAGTGACTGGATCAACTGTTCTGTTACAGGTCTGGATAAGGATGATGTCAAACTTGAATTCGGCGGCAGATACTATGCGCCTGTGTATATTGACATTTTCGCGAAAGAAGGCGGTTCTCTCAAGGCAGGTCAATACATCTATATCGATAATCCCGCGCTGGGTTCCGCAGCCTATAATACGCCTTCAACGCTGTATACTTTTATGGACGGCACATCCATGGCTGCCCCGGCAGTTGCGGGAGCCGCTATGATCCAGTATAAAGGCAGGAGCGTATCGAAGGAGACAGCCGAAGATATCACAGCCAATCTCAAGTCACAGGTCCGCAAAAAAGACTCTCTTTCCCGGTTCTGTACATCCGGCGGCGTACTGGATCTTTCCGTATCCGGTGACATGATGCTTCCGGTCATAAACACGGCAGTATTAAATGCCGCTGATCGTTCATTAACGCTTACCGGCTATCACTTCGCGTCCCGCGGAAATGCAAGCCGCGTTGCTCTGGCGGGGACCGAGCTTGAAATTACAAATTGGAGCGACAACTCCATTACCGTAAAGTGCCCGGACAGCATGGCTTCCGGTCTTCAGAAAATTACCGTGACCACCGCTGCAGGTCTTTCGTCCTGCGGAGCTTTCAGTATTACAGTGCCCTCTTCCGCAGGAATTAAAGATTCTGCTCTACCTCTTTATGAGAAGACACTTGCAGATATTCCTTCTGACCTTGTCACGGTCAATGAGATGCTGGTTCAGGCTTCCGCATTGGACGATTACATTTATGTTACTGTAGCCAAGTTATACACAAATTCCAATTTCTGTGAAAAACTCATCCGCTATTCTATAAAGAAAGACAGCTGGGAATTGGTCGATGACATACCGTTCAACGGTCTTTCATTCTGCAGTATGACCGCATTTGAAGGATGCATCTTCCTCAGCGGTATCGATGAGAAAAACGCTGCCCATCTGATCAGATATGTACCGGCTACGGGAAAATGGCTCGAGACGACCGGCTGCGGAGCAGACGGCTCCACACTCGTTAATTATAAGAACAATCTCCTCTATGTAGGCGGTTATTCAAAAGAGTACGGCAATACGATCAGAAAAATAGACATGCCGAATAACAAGCTGATCGTAATCGAATCTCTTCCGGATATATGCGCTGAGCCGAACGCAGCTGTCCTTGACAATACGCTTTATATTTACGGCGGAACCATCTATGACGAAAAAACTGATGCTTTCACTGTCGAATCCGGCACTTTGCTGTGTTATACACAAAGCGGCAGTACACTGAAGAGAGACACATCCAGAGAGATAAATCTCGGAGACTACAAGGCGCCCAGCTACAACAGACTTTACGGAGCCATCGGAGCATCCGACAGGAATGTATACCTTGTAGGCGCCTATATGAAAGGAAACGGTTCCGAGGCAGAAAAAGACCCTACCGGATTTTCCGTTGCGGACGGTGATACCTGGACACTGAACGGAGCACCTGAGAACATTAATAAGAGACTGTCTCATACCATTACCTATCTCCCGGTCGTGACTGTTTATAAGGGCGTTCTCTACGGATTCGGCCTCAATTCTCTGGACGGAGATGCCACCTCTTATGTGCTTCGTGCTACAGAAGTTGATAAGAATCCGAAAACGCCGATTCAGGATACCATCACGGTAAAAATACCGAAAGCCGTAAAAGGACTTATCTACAACGGCAAAGCGCAGACCGGCGTTCCGGCAAGCCCGGATGGCAGCTATACGATCAAAGATAATAAGAAAACAGCAGCCGGCACGTATAAGGCTGTCCTCGAGCTGGCCGATCCGGAATGGTATGTGTGGGAAGACGGAACAAGGACGACAAAGACGATCACCTGGTCGATTGCGAAAAAAACAGTAAATGTAAAGAGCGTGAAACTGGACAAATCCAATCTGACCCTTTATGTCGGCCAGACAGGACAGCTCAAGGCGACGGTAAGCCCGTCCAACGCGGATAATAAGAAGGTGACCTGGAAGAGTTCCAACACCAAGATCGCGACGGTCGACAAAAACGGAAAAGTGACCGCGAAGGCAGCAGGAACCGTGAAAGTGACGGTCCAGACGGCAGACGGCAAAAAGACGGCCACCTGTACAGTCAAAGTGCTGAAGGGTGTTCCGGTCTATCGTCTCTACAATAAGAAAGGCAACGGAGATCATCTTTTCACAACCAGTGTAGGTGAGAAGAATAAGCTCCTTCTTCACGGATGGGTATATGAGGGGGTTGCCTGGAACGCGCCTGTGAAATCTTCCATACCGGTCTACCGCTTCTACAACAGGACGAGCGGAAATCACATGTATACCTCTTCCGCTACCGAAAGAAAAGCGCTGGTCGGACAGGGCTGGGTACAGGAAGGAATCGCTTTCTACGCAGCCACAAGTGCAGATAAGAAACCGGTCTACAGACTTTATAACCCGAATAACGGACAGCATTTCTTCACGGCATCCGCCGGTGAACGGGATACTCTGAAGAAAGCAGGATGGAAATACGAGGGAGTCGGTTTCCAGACAATAAAATAGCCGCTCCTCCGATCGCATATTATGAATATGACTGTCATTTCACAATGAGCAGGGTAAACTGATTTAAGAAGGGCTGCCGCACCAAGGCTTGACGCCACTATATTCAGCAGACGGCATTTGCAAATATCTGCTATATATAGTGATGACATTACCTGGTGCGGCAGCCCCTTTTGGTACAGTTCAAAAGTCTGTCTTTTTTCACTGGTCTGTATCCGGATCGTGTTTTACATCGCCGGATTTTCTGTCCTCCATGATCACTTCCTTGCCGGCCGCCAGGAATTGTCCCGCAACGTCGAACAGAACACTGAGCTGTTCCGGTGCCAGCTTTACGACGGCCTTTCTGATCGCGTTATAATAATTCCATTTGTCTGCATATATTTCGGTGAACGTTTTAGCACCGGATGACTCGAGTGTATCGAACAGAATGTCGATAAAATTCTTCTTCTGTTCATTATCAAGTCTCATCGTCCACTCATCAAGCGTACGGTCCAGCATAAGGCTCATGGATGTCTGTTTTTCAGCCTGCTCAAATCCTGTTGCGTTTACGACCCAGCTATAAGGATTATGCTGCTTCGTCCCGCCTTTCGCGGTACTTTTTACGATCTGCTTTTCGTCTTTATTGTAGAGCATAACACCGATCAGGGATCCTTCCGGAATGATCAGGCTGGTCTTCTCGAGAACTTTCTGATAATCGGAGTGACCCACGATCGTCTCATTGAATCCGGGACCGTCATTGGAATAAACAGTGACGATCCGGTCTGTATTCTCACAGAAAGCAGATGCATAAATAGCAAGATTTCCGCCTTTCGAGTGACCCCCGACTCTGACCGGAGGCAGTCCCTCATCCCGGCTGTCATGATTCTCCCCGCTGTTCGGAAAAAGAATCCCGTCTTTCCTGTTTCTGCTGATTTTCGTCAGCTCCAGATTAAGATACTCCACAGCGGACAGCTGAGCCGGAGTCGCTTCCATATAGGAGAAATTAAGATCTTCTCTCCACCCTGCAAGGGAATCGTCTGTACCTCTGAAGGCCACATAAAGCGATCCGTCATCCAGAACAAATGTCATGGCGGCGAACTGGAACTGGGCCCCCTGATTTTTCATATCGATATAGTCCCTGATCCTGACAGATCCGAATCGGACTGTCCCGGCACATTTTTCGAGCAGCGGTTCAGGGTTGCACATAAGATAAGACTGATCTTTTCCAAGGTCCTTATATTTCTTATAGGCCTCCGTGATCGTAATAGTATCTTCGAGCCCTCCGTTCTCAAGAACACCCAGAAGGTCCGTATAGGCCAGTTCCGCAAGTATCAGGTTATCTACGTCATTGAATTCCCTTTCCTTGAAAGTCAGGTCCCCTCTCCACTCGACATAATCCAAAATACTGGCCATGAGAATTCCTCCTTTCTGACTTAAAGTTTACCTGTTTTTTCCCGCTTTTCATCCATCCTGTGAAGCGACCTTTCGAGAAGAAATACGGAGAATACCGCACACAGGATCTCCTCCGCCGGCTGGGCATGAATGAGTCCGTTGTAGGCGAACAGTCTGTTAAGGATCAGGAGGAACGGGATGTAGAGCACCAGCTGCCGTACGATCGTAATAGTGAACGCATACATCGGCATGCCGATCGCATTATATACATTTCTCACGATGGAAGTCGTGCCGACGAACGGCAGAATAAGCATGAATGAGCGCAGTGTCACAGCGGCTATCGTTATGACGGTCTCATTCTCACTGAAAAGTCCTGCCAGGACCGGAGCCGTAATTCCGTAAACCGTCATCACGCAGAGCTCAATCCCCGTGGTGATGATGACCGCTGCCCGGATCAGTTCCCGCATCCGCCGATAGTTCCCGGCACCGTAATTATAGCCCATCAAAGGCTGACAGCCTGCAGCGATCCCCTGGTACAGATAATTGCCGAAACTCATAATCTTACTGGATATGCCCATGGCGGCGACATAAAGTCCTCCGTAAGACGCAGCCAGATTATTCAGGACCAGAATGGAGGCTGTTGACAGGAATTGTTCGAGCGTGTGGGGAATTCCGACAAGCATGATCTCCCGGAAAATGCGAAGAGAAAACCCGATATATTTCGGGGAAAGTCCAAGAAGACTCTTTCCGGCGGCATATACCCACAGGCAGATCATCGTGCTCAAAACATTTCCGATCACCGTCGCAATTGCGGCTCCGCGAATTTCCATGCCGAACGTGAATATGAAAATCGGATCCAGAATGATATTTGCCACACATCCCGCTATCATGGAGATCGTGGCATACATGACCGATCCTTCGCTCCTTAAAAGCTGCCCGAAGGCATAATTTCCCATCGTAAAAAAAGATCCGATCAGAAGGACACCGGTATATTCCTTTGTATAAAGAAATGTCTCCTCCCTTGCGCCAAGCACTTTCACGATAGGATCCAGGGCAAATACCCCGGCCAATGTAAGCAGGAGACTCATCCCGAGAATCATCTCAAAGCCGAGGACCAGCGTCCGGTCCGCCTCCTCCTGCATCCCCGCACCCATGCATCTGGCAATATAGGAAGCTCCCCCGTTTCCGACTATGCCCGAGACGGCGATCATCACCATCAGGACCGGATACGCCAGATTGGCCGCTGCCAGCTGAAAATCATCATGAAGCATTCCGATAAAATACGTATCCACAAGGTTGTAAGCCACCATAAAGAGCATGCCGAAAGCCACAGGGAGTCCCATCTTCAGGACTGCCTTGTATGGTTTCTCATTGGCCAGTATCTGTATACGGCGATCCTGTCCGGTTCCGGTGTCTGTATTTCTGCCGTCTCGTGCTGTCATATCTCAGATTCCCCGCAATGTCACTACCGTCATATCGTGCCCGGTGTATTCCCGGAATTTGCCGAACACATCCGCTGTGCGGATCTTCAGGCTGGATGTATTGATGCAGGGATGACAACCGAGAAATTCACCCTGCAGGACATCCTCATCCACCAGCAGCCGTACCCGATGCTCTTTATCGTTCATGAGCCCCAGAATGCTGGAAGAACCCGGAGCACAGTCCAGCATTTCCTCCATCTCTTCCGAAGAACCGAAAGACAATCTCGCACTGCCGATCTGGGAAGTGATCTCCTTTGTCTTGAAGACTTTATCACCCGGCATAAGAAGCAGATAAAAATTCGTGTGCTGTCGATTGGTCAGGAACAGATTCTTGCAGACCGTGGCACCAAGGACTGCGTCTATTTCCCTGCAGGCTTCCATCGTATAGGCTTCCGCATCCGGATGGTCTGTGCGCCAGTATTCGATTCCAAGAGAATCGAGCGTATTATAACACCTGATTTCTTTATCGGTACGTCCCTCATCTGTCGCGGGACGGCCTTTCACAAGTTCATATTTCGACATCTTAAACCTCACATTCAGCCTTCTCTTCAGATTACAGCGCTCTCTGAAAATTACCCTGCCTGCAGATATTCCCGGTCTCCGGTCAGCATTTTCAGAATTCTTGCTCTGGTATAGGCGCCCAGATGTTTTCTCTCGTCCTTTCCGAGCTTTGACGGGTCAATCGGTTCTCCGTATTCCACCACGACATGTGCAGGCCTGACATAAGGAGTATGCTTTTCGTATATATCTGCCGATCCTGTGATCGCGATCGGGACGATCGGACAGCCGCTCTGTCTCGCAACATTAAAACTGCCCTCATGAAAAGGCAGCATATCAAGTTCACTCTC
>CAMNDN010000020.1:0-33139 GCA_946535445.1 uncultured Lachnospiraceae bacterium | reverse complement strand
GTCTTTCAAGTCCTGTCAAGAACTTTTTTAACTTTTTTTATCTGTGAAAGTTTTCTGTTTTGCCTCTTTTGAGGCGCAAGATGTATATTAACACCGCGCCTCATAAAAAGCAAGTATTATTTTATTTATTTTTCTTTTTTGTTGTTCTTGTTCGATCAGACTTTTCTGATTTCCGCGATTGCCTCTCGAACGGAATCGACAGCAATGATCCTGATTCCATCGATCTTCCTGCATGATTTTTTATTCGGTCCCGGAAGCATAACGCCGGTAAAGCCGAGTCTTTTCGCTTCCAGTACCCTGAGCTCCGTCTGACTTACAGCCCTGACTTCACCGGAAAGTCCTACTTCACCGAATGCGATCAGCCCGTCCGGTACGGATATATCCTTATAGCTTGAATAAAGGGCCAGCAGTATGGCGAGATCGAGAGCCGGTTCGTTTATTCTGATCCCTCCGGCAACATTAACATACGCGTCACATGATCCAAGGTCGACCCCGCATCTTTTTTCAAGTACCGCAATGAGCAGATTGACCCTGTTGTAATCTGTACCGGCCGATGTCCGTCTGGGCATCCCGAAATTTGTTCTTGCCACAAGTGCCTGTATTTCAAGCAGAAGCGGTCTGCTTCCCTCAACACAGCATGTCACGATTGATCCGGAAGAGTCTTCCGGTCTTCCGCTCAACATATATTCCGATGGATTCGGCACTTCAACCAGACCGCTGCCGCGCATTTCGAAAACACCGATTTCGTTCGTCGAACCAAACCTGTTTTTTACAGCCCGGAGGATACGATAAGATGCATGCCTGTCTCCCTCAAAGTAAAGAACGGTATCCACCATATGTTCCAGAACACGGGGACCTGCTACCGCTCCTTCCTTCGTCACATGGCCGACAATAAAAATGGTGACGCCAAGTCCTTTCGCAAGCATAAGAAGAACTCCTGTCGACTCTCTGACCTGCGATACGGACCCCGGCGCACTTGCGACCTCCTCATTGAACATAGTCTGAATAGAATCAATCACGCATATATCCGGACGCATTTCCTCTATTGCATTCCGAATATCTGCCAGATTGGTCTCGCAGAGAAGATAAAGGTTTTCACCAGCTTCCCCTACTCTCAATGCCCTCATCTTGATTTGCGCCAGGCTCTCTTCTCCCGAAACATATAATACCTTCTGATTTTTTTTAGCGAGATTTGTACATACCTGCAGCAGGATCGTTGACTTGCCGATTCCGGGGTCACCTCCGATCAGGACCATTGATCCTTTAACAATACCACCTCCGAGCACCCGGTCAAATTCAGGAAGTCCCGTCGCTGTCCGGCTGCTCTCCTCCATTGACACGTCTTTAAGAAGAATGGGGCGATTAATCGCCCCTTTCCTTGAAGATCCGCTGTTACTGCGTCCCCGGCTCCCGCCCGAAGGTTCCTCCACGAATGTATTCCATTCGTGGCATCCGGGGCATTGACCCATCCATTTGGATGACTCATATCCGCAATTCTGGCAGAAAAATATCGTTTTCTTTTTTCCTGTAGCCATATTTCACTTTCTGTACTATGTCACGCTTTTTCAATGCGTACGTTCACAGACTCCTCGTTGGCAAGTTCCACGCTGAAAGAGAGCTTTCCGCCAAGGTTCGTCTTCTGTGAAGTATGGACCTCATCATTGAGATAGACATTATAATAAGTGCCGCTCTCCCCTTCGACGGTAATCTGAGCATCTTTCGGTCCCTCAACGATGAACTCCATTCCGTTCTCCAGATATCTGAGATGACTGACTGCAGTACCGGGAACGGACTCATATACGAACATCTCGTTTCTCTCAAGTCTTGTGATATCTGCATAAGTCTTGACCTTATAGAGATCTCCCTTATACTCAAAATCTGCAAGTTTCTTCTTTGCCGGGAGTTCATAATCTCCAAAGCTGATGCTGCCGTCCGCTTCTGTCTGAATCAGATTCTTGATTGCTGCCATAATTTCACCCCTTGAAAATAATACTGACGCTTCAAGCGTTCATAAAGTGCCTAAGGCACAGGTGCACATTTTAATTGCTTTCTTTTACACTGTCCTGCTTCTCTTCTACACCGCCTGTTATGCGGATTTCATTCTTTATCACCCTTACCGATGCCTGTCCGCCCCTTAAGACCTCACCTTCTAAAATAAGATCCGTCAGCGGATTCTCTATTTTTTCCTGAATAGCCCGTCTGAGAGGCCTTGCTCCGTATTTCTCCGAGAATCCGACTCTTGCAATTTCTTTTCTTACCGCAGGAGTGATCTTCAGATCAAGATCAAGTTCCCTCTTTGCGCGAGTCCTGAGTTCTTTGAGCATGAGACCTGCGATCCTCTCCACCTCCTCCGGACTCAGGGGATGAAATACGATGATTTCGTCGATCCTGTTCAGGAATTCAGGCTTAAAGATACGTTTCACTTCATTCATGACGCCGTTCTTCATCCGTTCATAGTCCTGTCCGGCATCACCTCTCGCACCGAAGCCAAGCCTCTTAGGATCTACAATAGCCTGAGCACCGGCATTCGAAGTCATAATAATAACAGTATTCTTAAAATCTATACGTTTGCCGTGAGCATCCGTTATATGTCCCTCATCCAGGACCTGGAGCAGGATATTAAATACATCCGGATGTGCTTTTTCGATCTCATCGAACAGAATAACACTGTATGGATGCCGTCTCACCTGTTCCGACAGCTGTCCGCCCTCATCATACCCCACATAGCCGGGCGGCGAACCGATGATTTTGGAAACACTGTACTTTTCCATATATTCGGACATATCCACCCGAATAATATTATCTTCCGAGCCAAATACCGCTTCGGCCAAAGCCTTGGAAAGTTCCGTCTTTCCGACACCTGTCGGTCCGAGGAACAGGAATGAACCCGTTGGCCGCATCGGATTCTTAAGGCCTACTCTTCCTCTCTTAACAGCGGACGCTACTGCACGGACAGCCTCATCCTGACCTATTACACGTTGATGAAGAATACCCTCCAGTTTTGCAAGTCTTCTTGATTCCGCCTCGGCGAGTTTTGAAACAGGAATCTTCGTCCAGTCCGCAACGATTCCGGCAATACAATTCTCATCGACAGTGACTGAACGTCCGGTATCCAGGCGCAGCCTGCGTTCCCGAAGGCGGGATAATTTTTCACGAAGTTCTGACTGCTGCTTCTGTATGGTCCGGGCTTCTTCGATATTTCCTTCAATTACTGCTTTTTCCTTGCTCTCTGATAAGGCACGAAGTTTCTGCTCATCGGCCATCATCTTTTTCAGATTTCCAAGATTTCCCAGCCTCGCTCTCGCGCAGGCCTCATCTACAAGGTCGATCGCCTTATCCGGAAGACGCCGGTCATTTATATATCTCTCCGAAAAGTCGACTGCAGCCTTCAGCGCTTCATCGGCAATACTGACTTTATGGTGCTTCTCATAGTAAGGTCTGAGGCCTTCCAGGATTTCTATTGTCTCCTGTTTTGATGGTTCCTCGATCATGACCGGTTGAAACCTTCTCTCAAGAGCAGCATCTTTTTCTATATGTTTTCTATATTCATCCAATGTCGTCGCGCCAATCATCTGAATCTCCCCCCGGCTGAGAGAAGGCTTCAGGATATTGGATGCATCTAGCGCGCCTTCGGCACCGCCTGCGCCGATGATCGTATGCAGTTCATCAACAAAAAGCAGAATATTTCTGCTCTGCGTCACCTCTTCGACGACCTTTTTTATTCTCTCTTCAAATTCACCCCGGTACTTTGTCCCTGCTACCATTCCTGACAGATCAAGCATGACAACTCTTAAATTACGAACAGACTCCGGAACAATTCCGAGTGCGATCCTCTGAGCAAGACCTTCAACGACAGCTGTTTTTCCGACTCCGGGTTCCCCGATCAGACAAGGATTATTTTTTGTTCTCCTGCTGAGGATCTGAATCACCCTGGTAATTTCCACCTCTCTGCCTATGATCGGATCCAGACCGTTCTCAGATGCGATTTTGGTCAGATCCCGGCTGTAAGCGTCAAGAGTCGGTGTGCTTCCGGCTGCTCCGTCGAGCGATTTCCCGCTGAAAATATCCTGTTCTATAATTTTTTCGTCGCTCCCCATAGCGACCAGTGTATCTGCGTATAGTTTTCGCAAATCTGCTCCCATAGTATGCAGAAGACGGGCTGCCACACAATCCGAGTCTCTCAGGATGGCGAGAAGAATATGTTCTGTTCCCGCCTCTTCCGAATTGAACTCCCCTGCTATTTTTAATGACTCGTCCAGAATTGCCTGCGCGCGGGGTGAAAATTTCTGGTTATCGATGACCGCCACTGTACCCTGGGGCGCAATCAGACGATCAATCAATTTCATCAGTTTTTCCGGCATAATGCCCGCATCACTGAGCACTATGGAGGCGGTACCCTGGACAGTTTTCAAAAGGCCTGCAAGCAAATGCTCTGTTCCTACATAATTCTGCCTGCAGTATCGTGCCGCTTTCTCGGATTGTCCTATAGCCATTAAAGCCTCTTCGGTAAATCCCTGTTTCATTTATTTATATTCCTCACAAATCTCATCAATCAGAGCATGTACCTCGTCGATGGTTATTTTCTTGCAGCTGGCTCTGGCAAGAGCAATTGTGAGATCATCCTTGAGCTCCTGCAATGCCCTCATTTTCTCCTTGTCGATCAGGACGACTGCACCTCGTCTCCTGTCCACGACAAGAAATCCTTCATTCTTCAAGACCGTATATGCCTTATTCACGGTATGCATATTTACGCCCAGTTCTTCAGCCATTGTCCGGACAGACGGAAGGCTGTCCCCTTCCTGAAGATGAGCAGTGGCTATTTCACGAATGATCTGATTACATAGTTGCTGATAAATCGCCTCTCCGCTGTTAAAATCAATTTCTATGAGCATGCAAATCCCCCCTTATGAGCATTCACTCTGTTATCCGGTCTTAATTTGCTGTTATATACAAACTATAACGAATACCTTCTGCAAATGCAACCTGCATGCAGAAAATGGACGGGAATTCCATATACCATAAGCTCCTGATCATCAATTATTTATCCGACCCCGGCCGTACTGACAGAATAATAATACTTCTGCCCGAGCAGATCATTGACAGCATTCTTCGGCGTGAGATGAAAGCTGTGATTGACCAGGATTTTTCCATGCACGTCCGCAAGCTGAGCTATGACTTCATAACTGCCGTCACTATTTTTCACAGCACTGGAAAAAACAGGATAACTCTCCGGTCTCGGATTATTCTTCACATAATACTTGCCGTTATCATGAAGGGAAATGATCTTAAAGTCTTTGGGGATTTCGGGCTCCCGCACCGTCTCCCCGAACAGGATCCTTCCTGTCTCCCTTACGACATCAGCCCCGGCGATCAGATAAGCTTTCTTACTGTCATAAGATGTTCCTTTTGCCATCGGTCCGTAAAGGCAGAGATAATAATAGACTGTATTCCAGTAAACAGTCGGATCATCCGGCTGGTAGCTGTTCTTATTCACAAGCTCTGTAAGCATAATGGCATCAAGTGGTTTCATCATCCCCGTCAGCGTTTCATCTACCACCGTAGATTCCATCTGTACGTCATCTGTTTCTCCTTCAGAAGACTCCGTTGCTGAACTATCCGAAATCGCCGGCTCTCCTTCATCCGCAGTTGCGGCAGGGCCAGTCCCCTGAGGTTTTTTACTGTTATCTGACGCCGCGCAGCCGGCAAGCGACATCAGAACTGCACATATACATATTACGGCAATCCATTTTTTCATAATAACTGTCTCCTTACTCTTGAAAACACAAGAAGGCTGAATGTATGTACATACCGGATGATTCCACCCGTTGGCAGGACATACCTTCAGCCTTCTGTTTTGTTCCATTTTAAGGATCAGACCTGACTGAACTCGTCTTTTCCTACTCCACAGAGCGGACATACCCAATCTTCCGGTACATCTTCCCATGCAGTTCCGGGAGCAATACCGTTATCGGGATCGCCAACTTCCGGATCATACTCATAACCGCATACATCGCATACATATTTTTCCATAATTCAACCTCCGTTGTAAATGGGTTCAACTTTGTCTAGCTAAATTATACACTATAGCCTCTCAAAAAGAACCCCTGAAATAAAACTTTTATTTTTGTCTTTTTTACATTAATTTATTAAAAGTACTTGACATTTTTAGTTTTACAAAATATGATTTTAGCAAAGATAACACTGTTTTTCAAATACCAGATGAATTATAAATATAAATAGTAAAGGAGAATACAAATGGGATTTTATGATTATTCAGTACCGGCTCCAAAAGGAGCAGTTGTCAACATGAGCGACTTTGAAGGAAAAGTCGTTATGGTCGTCAATACAGCCACCGGCTGCGGCTTCACTCCTCAATATAAAGATATCGAATCCATGTATGAAAAATATCATGACAGGGGTCTGGAAATCATCGATATTCCCTGTAATCAATTCAAAGATCAGGCACCGGGCACAGACGAGGAAATTCATGAATTCTGCCAGCTCCATTATAATACGATGTTCCCACAGATGAAAAAATCTGATGTGAACGGCGAAAATGAACTTCCGCTGTACACCTATCTAAAAAGCCAGCAGGGATTCAAGGGATTCGGACACAGCCCCAAGGGACTGATGATGGCAGGGCTCCTAAAGACAATCGATCGGAAGTATAAAGAAAATTCTGATATAAAGTGGAATTTCACAAAATTCATAGTCGACAGGGAAGGTAACGTCGTTGCACGTTTTGAACCTACTGAGAACATGAAAGATGTTGAAGCATGTGTAGAAAAACTGTTATAATGACTATTGTCGGATGTTGCGCGGCAACTGAAGATCAGATCGTTGATCTATAGGTCGAATTAATATTATCGGTTTCGCAGAGCGGTTCCGGTAATATTTTTTACACATTATTAAAACGGCACACTTGTTCAAAGGCCGCATCAGGTGACAATTATGACTAATAACAATGAGTATGCTGCTCTAAAACTCGACAACCAGATTTGTTTTCCCTTGTATGCCTGTTCAAGAAGTATCGTCAGCCTTTATACACCTTTTCTGAAGCCGCTGGGAATTACGTATACGCAATATATTGTATTCCTTGTTCTCTGGGAAAAAGACAGGATCAGTGTTGGCGAGCTCGGCAAAAAACTATATCTGGACAACGGAACATTAACTCCTCTTTTGAAGAAAATGCAGGAAAAAGGATACCTGATAAGGGAGAGAAGCCATGAGGATGAAAGAATCGTTCTTGTTTCTCTCACTGAGAAAGGCTGGGAATTACGCGAAAAGGCCAAAAGCATTCCGGAAGTAGTAGGAAAATGTGTTCCGCTTTCGAGCGAAGACGCCATGACTCTTTATACATTGTTATACAAGATCATGGGAACTGTAGACAGATAAGAAAAACCGGACCAGATGTAAAATACATTCGGTCCGGTTTTTTTATCCCCTGCGGCACTGTCCCAAAACCAGTGACAGATATAGCAGGCATGATCTGAGCGGATCATGCCTCATCTATCGCCCTGCCTATATCATGCCGCATATATTTATTCTCGAAACTGACAAGTTCTGTAGCCCTGTAGGCATTTTCTCTTGCACTGACAAGTGTATCACCTTTGGCCGTAATGCCGAGGACACGGCCTCCGTTCGTTACGATGCGTCCCTCCTCATCGAACTTTGTACCGGCATGAAATACGAACTTATCGTCACATCCCCTGAACTTTTCAAGTCCGGAAATCGGAAAGCCTTTTTTGTAGCTTACAGGATAGCCGTCCGAAGCAAGAACAACGCACACACAGGCATTATCTTCGAACTCGAGCTCGATCTCATCCAGTCTGCCGTCAACGCATGCTTCCATAACTTCTATCATATCATTTTTCATCCTTGGTATAACGACCTGTGCTTCAGGATCTCCAAAGCGGCAGTTGTACTCAAGAACCTTCGGTCCATCCTCGGTAATCATCAGACCGAAGAATATGATGCCGGTGAAGGGACGTCCCTCCGCTCTCATCGCATCCACTGTCTTCTGGTAAATATTGGCCCTGCAGAAAGCATCCACCTCATCCGTATAGAACGGACTCGGGGAGAATGTTCCCATACCTCCCGTATTAAGACCCGTATCTCCGTCCCCGGCACGTTTATGATCCTGTGCGCTCGTCATCGGACGGATCGTCTTTCCGTCGCAGAAAGAAAGGACCGATACTTCCCTTCCTGTCATAAACTCCTCTATGACCATCTGATTCCCTGCAGAACCGAATTTCTTTTCTTCCATGATCTCAACAACACCGGCTTCCGCCTCTTCCGGAGTATTGCAGATCAGTACACCTTTTCCCAGAGCAAGACCGTCCGCCTTGAGAACGACCGGATATTTTGCAGCCTTAAGAACTTCTCTCGCTTCATTAGCAGACTGCACAGTCTTATACCCGGCAGTCGGAATATCATATTTCTGCATAAGTTCCTTGGAGAAAGCCTTTGACCCCTCCAGAATGGCTGCATTTTTCCTCGGTCCGAAGACACGAAGGTTCCTGCTCTCAAAAACATCGACAATACCACCTACAAGCGGATCATCCATTCCGATGATCGTAAGATCTACAGAATTTCGGTCAGCAAAATCAGCAAGCTTTTCAAATTCCATAGCACCTATGTTGACGCATTCGGCGAACTCGGAGATTCCCGCATTTCCGGGAGCACAGTAAATTTTATCTACCCTGGGACTTTTGGCAACTGCCCAGGCGATCGCATGTTCTCTTCCACCTGAACCAACAATTAATACTTTCATAAATTCTCCTCTCATTTTTTGAAGCGGACCTTGCCTTCGACCACCTCTATACGGTCATTTGCAATCAGATCAATCGCTTCAGGCAGGATTTTCCACTCTGCCTGCTCCATAATTCGCTGCTGAAGTATTTTCGGCGTATCACCGTCTTCGACCGCAACAGCCTTCTGCAGAATGATAGGACCTTCGTCCAGATCCTTATTAACGAAATGGACAGTAGCACCGGAAAGTTTGACACCTCTTTCCAGAGCCGCTTCATGTACTTTCAGCCCATAATAGCCCAGACCGCAGAAAGACGGAATTAATGCCGGATGTATATTGATGATCTTATTCGGATAGGCGTCAATCAGAATTTCCGGAATTTTGACCAGGCATCCCGCAAGAACAACCAGATCCACACGAAGCTCATCGATTTTTTCCTTAAGAGCGACATTGAATTCTTCACGGGACGCATAATTCTTCGGGGATATCACATATGCCGGGATACCGGCATTCGCCGCCCGCGTAAGCGAATAGACACCGGGATTATTGCTGATAACGCCGACAATTTCAGTGTTCGTCACTGTACCGTCGGCTATTTTATCGATAATGGCCTGAAGGTTCGTACCGCCTCCCGAGACCAGAACAGCAATGCGAAGTTTATTATCCATGATTCTACTATCCTCTTTCTTAAATATACGAATCTGTCAGATCAGATCTACGCCTTTTTCTCCCGCCGTAATACTGCCGATTTCATAGGCTTTCTCACCGGCTGCTTCAATTGCCGCGATTGCCTTCGCCTTATCTGCCGGGTCCACGGCAAGCACCATGCCGATGCCCATATTGTAAGTGTTGTACATCATATGCTCTTCAATATTGCCCGTCTTCTGAAGCAGTTCAAATATGGCCGGGATTTCGTAGCTTTCCTTCTTTATAACGGCACGTGTACCTTCTTTCAGCATACGGGGAACATTTTCATAGAATCCGCCGCCTGTAATGTGACTGCAGGCTTTGATCACAACACCCGCTTCCTTTACACTGCGAAGAGCCCTGACATATATCTTGGTCGGCGCAATCAAAGCTTCTCCGAGAGTCTTACCGAGTTCATCATAGTATGTATCCAATGCTTCCCGGGTCATCGGGAACACTTTTCTCACGAGAGAAAAACCGTTGCTGTGAACACCAGAAGAAGCAATTCCGATCAAAGCATCGCCTTCGGAAAGATCCTTTCCGGAAATAATATCCTTTTCATCGACGATACCGACTGCGAATCCCGCAAGGTCATACTCATCTTCCGGATAAAAGCCGGGCATCTCTGCGGTCTCTCCGCCGATCAGAGCAGCATCTGACTGCAGGCAGCCTTCCGCAACTCCGCTGACGATTTCGGCTATCTTTTCCGGATAATTTTTACCGCACGCAATATAATCGAGGAAAAAGAGCGGTTCTCCGCCTGCACAGGCGATGTCGTTCACACACATGGCCACACAGTCGATGCCGACAGTATTGTGTCTGTCAAGAAGAAAGGCCAGCTTCAGTTTTGTACCGACTCCGTCTGTCCCTGATACCAGCGTCGGTTTCTCCATTTTCTTGAATTTCTCCATGGAGAACGCACCGGAAAACCCGCCCAGGTTCGTCAGAACTTCGGGACGCATAGTCTTTCTGACATGTTCTTTCATAAGTTCAACTGACTTGTAACCGGCCTCAATATCTACTCCTGCACTTTTGTAATCCATATGAACCCTTCCTTATTTTGTATAATTCTTATAACCGACTTTCTGAAGCTTCTCATCTTTGGCCATAACGCCCGCCTTCTGGTTCGCAGAATACTCCTTGAGCTTTTTCAGAAGTTCCTCATCCGATGTCGCAAGGATCTTTAACGCGAGCAGAGCAGCATTGGCTCCCCCGTTGATCGCGACCGTTGCCACCGGGATCCCGCTCGGCATCTGCACGATCGAGTAGAGACTGTCTCTTCCCCCGAGAGAAGTCGTATGCATGGGAATTCCTATGACCGGAAGCGGAAAGATCGCCGCACACATCCCGGGCAGGTGAGCAGCCATTCCGGCTCCCGCAATGATCACTTTGAGTCCTCTCTCCTCAGCCGTCTTCGCATACTCAAAAAATTCGTCCACTTCTCTGTGCGCGGAAATAATATGCATCTCATAAGACACACCGAAATCATCCAGCACCGCTGCCGCCTTTGCCATTACCGGCATATCTGAATCTGACCCCATCAGGATTCCCACTTTTGCCATTTGTTTTCCTCATTTCTGCGCTGAATATCCTCTTCCGCCAGCGCTGCGGTATTTTAAAGCAGGTACTATTTTCCTATACTTCCTTAAAATTATCAAGCGGTTCGTTCAATTCTTCCGTTCCCGGGAGTACGAACCGGCCGTTTTCTATGATGGAAATCTCGCTGCCGTCCTCTTTTTGGACCCTGATACTCCCCAATTCTTCATACGGAATCGTAATATCCGTATGGCATCCGAAGTAAGCTTTTCCCGGATCCGTCTTCCTGAGGGCAGAGACGGAATTCTCTCTGGCTATGATTTCTCTGCCATCCGGATTATAGACCGGATTGTCCTCCTCCCAGCTGTAACAGGTATCACCCAAAGCGAAATGGGGACCGGTCTTTTCAGCGATCAGAATGGGCCAAAGTCCCTCGATCCCATACTTTCTTCCGACAACATAAGCAGTCGTGTTGGTACCTATGGCAAATTCCCCGACCGGAAGAGTTCTATGGTGGTACAGAATATTGCTCTCAATATATCTTCTTCCCTCTTCGGGATCCATAAAATTCCCGCATGAATAATCCGTGACCATGCCGTCTTTTACAGTAATCGCCAGGTCCCGGAACTCATATCCGTTCAGAAAAACTCTGGATACGAAAAGCAGGCCGTTCGTCCCCATAAGCTGCGGTGAAGTAAATACCTCGCCAACAGGAATATTCACATCAGCCACACAGTTCTCAAATGCAGTCTCCCGCGCGACATCACGAAGCGGATGAAAGCGTACTATGATATCTGTACTGTTCCTGCCCTTTCCCCTGACCCTGGCCGCCACACCGCTGTCAAGGGCTTCAATAATATGCTGCTGGATCTTCTCATACCGCCTGTTATCGAGCGTATTTATTTTTATGACCTCATCGAAGATCTCCTCAAAATGTTCTCCGATTGCAGGTACGGGAAAGGCCATGATCGTAAAAGATCTCTCCTCTTCCCTTATATAGCGCTGCGTGATCTGTATTCCCTCATTTCTCATCCGAACGGATCTCAGCTGCTGAGTCTCCGTAAGACAGATTCTTGTATCACACTCAGCGGGAGAGAAAGGTTCTTCACCGAAAGTATCCAGTACTGCGGGGCCGGCATGACCGGCTGCGAGCTCTTTTACATTTTCATAGCCTTCGCGCAGCGCCCGGAGCCTCTTCGTCACATACTCATCATCCAGGATCAGTCCCAGATCATCCCGGTGGTCATAATCGAACTGCATATTCGGGATTGCCCCTGTATATCCATTTTTTCGGTTTGCGGTTTTTGTCACCAGGCGGTATGGGGCACGGACGAATGTCGCCTGCAACCCCATTTTCTCAAAATTTTCTAATGCACGCCGCATCATTCGTTCGAAGCCGATCTGATACACGATCTGCACGGTTTTCTTTCGGGAAAGATTTTTTGCGGCATGTTCAAATCCGAGGCGGTATCCTTCTGTAAATGTATCTGCCATTCTGCGAATTTTCTCCTCCGGGAGCGAATTCTGGTATCTTGCAGAGGCTACCGTATCTTCTGAAATATATTCTCCGAAGCGATAGAGATATGAAAGATCCGAAAAATCAGCGTTCCTTATGATCTCGTCGACAAAATTCACAGACGGATCCACCTGACGTCTGATTCTGTCGGCGATATAATCCGGCATATAATCCTCAAGATAAGACCTGAATATGGCTTTTACACCGTTATATTCCGGAAGCTCTTCGCCCTGGAAGTCTCCGTATATTTCGAGGAATAGCTCCAGAAGGACACATATCCCCTCCTCGTCTTCCTCAAAAACACAAGGGATGATTCCACGAAGTTCCGCATATACCGAAGACAGCAGAACACCCATAGGCGCTCCGAGTTTTTCAGCGGCATATGAGGGATTGGCATAAGACCGCCTGTAATTTTCCGGAAGAATGTCGCTGTAAAGCCTGCGATTATCCGTATCTTTTTTCACTGAAAGTAAAAAATCCGCAACACGGCGGAAATAGTCCCCGAATGGTTCGGGCACAAGGTCTTCCCCGGGTATCTCAGCGATCCTGCCCAGAGAAAGTTCCATTCGTTCATTCATTCTTCAGATTCCCGTTCTCTCCATTATTGAATTCCTTTGATAAGGAGCGTCAGCCATACGATCATAAGAATGCCGCAGCTGATGGATCCTATGATCGACAGTGTCTGTGATACATTTTTATCGGCAAAAGATTTCATGCCCACATAGAAACCGTAAACGGAGAGCAGCATCGAGCCGATCGCAATGACCCCCACGATGCTGCCGGCATTTCCTCCCGCAGCGAAAGAAATAAATGCATCCATCAGGAACAGCACCAGTGACACTGCTGCAATTATTGTGGATGCCCGTCCCTCTTTGGAGTAGCCCTTACCCACAAAACGGTATTTTCTGTCATCTGCCATTTAAACACTCCCGTTATTCTTCAGCACCGTAAAGCTCATAGTAAGCATCGATCGCGCTCTTGATCGTATCATCGATCACAATACGGCCTTTATATTCACGGTCATACAGGTGCTCTATCACTTCCGCCATTGTTACGATCGCGCACGTTTTGATTCCGAAGCTTTCCTCAATCTCCTTCAGAGCACTCTTCTTTCCGGTTCCTTTTTCCATCCTGTCTACCGATACAACAAGTCCGCAGATATCGACGTTGCCCTGTGCACGTATAATCGGGACCGTCTCACGGATCGAGGTGCCTGCCGTCGTGACGTCCTCAATGATAATGACTTTATCACCGTCACCGATCGGACTGCCGAGAAGAATGCCCTTATCTCCATGGTCCTTCACTTCCTTGCGGTTTGAACAGTAGCGGATATTCTTACCGTATGCCCGGCTGATTTCCATCGTTGCAGCGACTGTGAGCGGAATTCCTTTGTAGGCCGGTCCAAAGAGGACATCAAAATCAAGGCCGAAATTCTGCTCGATCGCCTTAGCATAGTAACCGCCGAGACGCGCCATCTGACTGCCGTCTCTGTAGAAACCCGTATTCACAAAAAACGGTGTCTTCCGTCCGCTTTTCGTAACGAAATCTCCGAATTTCAGGACACCGCAGTCAACCATAAATTCAATAAATTCCTGTTTATATTTTTCCATTATGAACTCTCCTTACTGTTATCTGTTTTTCGAACATTCACGATCCGCTGAATTCTCATCCACACCTTTGCGCTGAAATGCGGCACGTGCTTTATCTGTTAATTCACGCATCCGATGATATCATGAATATCCTCAATGCCATGCTCGATCAGGAACGCTCTGATTCCGTCCGCGATTTTCACAGAGGCATACGGATCATGAAAATTTGCTGTTCCGACCGATACCGCACTCGCTCCGGCCATGAGGAACTCGATTGCATCCGAAGCAGTAGTAATTCCTCCCATACCGATGACCGGAATGTTAACAGCATGTGCGGCTTCATAGACCATTCGCAGGGCGACCGGTCTGATAGCCGGTCCCGAAAGACCGCCTGTCCTGTTCGCAAGGGCAAATGTCCTCCGCTCGATATCTATTTTCATCCCCGTCAATGTGTTGATCAGAGAAATAACATCCGCTCCGCCTGCCTCCGCAGCCTTCGCACATTCTTTTATATCCGTCACGTTCGGAGACAATTTCATGATCACCGGCTGTCTGGCATGTTTTTTCACTTCCGCAGTGATATTCTCTATTGATTTAGGGTTCGTGCCAAATGCTATTCCTCCCTCTTTCACATTCGGGCAGGAAATATTGATCTCCAGCATATCGACCTTCTCGTCAGCCAGACGCTCTACCACATTCAGATATTCCTCTGTCGAGTGTCCGCAGACATTGACAATTATTTTCGTATCATATCTGCGCAGAAACGGAAGATCCCGCATTATGAACACGTTGATTCCCGGATTCTGCAGTCCTATGGCATTCATCATTCCAGACGCTGTCTCAACGATCCTGGGCGTCGGGTTGCCCGGCCACGGATGGTCTGCCACTCCCTTAGTAACTACAGCACCCAGCTTGGAGAGATCAAAAAATTCGCCGTACTCCATTCCGGATCCGAAAGTCCCGGAAGCGGTCATGACCGGATTCTTAAGGATCACGCCCGCCAGATCAACTTCTGTTTTCGTCATCAAAGCTCCACCTCCCCGGCAGAAAAGACCGGTCCGTCTTTACATATTCTTGCATTTCTCACGTGGGAATGGCTGTCGACCGAAGTTGTCCGGCACACACAGGCAAGACACGCCCCCACTCCGCAGGCCATACGTTCCTCCATGGAGACGTAACACGGTATGCCCTTTTCCTCGGCATAAGTCTTGAGCGCTCTGAGCATAGGTCTCGGACCGCAGGAAAATATGACATCCGCTGTCACCCTGTTTTCCCGCATCGCATCAAGTACATTTCCGGGCGTACCGAGCGAACCATCCTCCGTCGCAATATGGACCACACCTTCTTTACGCAGATCTTCAAGGAGGTAGGTCTCAGACCGATATCCGACTGCGAATTCTTTATTTCTCAGTTTCTGCGCGCATGAAAGCAGCGGCGGAATCCCGATACCTCCGCCCACAAGTAATACGCGTCTCCCGGCATATTCCTCGATCGGAAAACCGTTGCCGAGCGGTCCGAGAACTTCGATCCTGTCTCCCTTGACAAGTGACGAGAACTCCAGTGTCCCGGCTCCTGCTATGCGGTACACAAGACGAATCGTCCCGCATTCACCTGAAAATTCACAGATAGAGATCGGCCTGGGAAGAAGTCTTGCCGAATCTTTTGAATAAAGAGATACGAATTGTCCGGGGACAACTTCTCCCGCAAACGAAACTTTCAGCGTCAGACTGTATATTCCCGACGCGATGCTCTCCTGAGAGAGTACTTCCGCTAACTCTTTCGTCATTTTATTCCTTTCTGAGCGGACACAGGGGAAATGGCCGGCACCCGCATATCTATTTATTATTTTGCAAGAGCTTCCGCTATATCTGCCTTCATATCAAGGACAGCTTCCCTTGCGGCATCGGCATAGCCTGCCTCTCCGAAAGAAGCGTATTTTTCCTGTTTCCACGCAGCGATGATCCCCCTGGAGGAATTTACGATCGCGCCGAGACCGTCATCATTAAAGAAATTGACCAGATCTTTTCCTTTGCCTCCCTGTGCTCCATACCCAGGCACAAGGATATACGACTTCGGCATGATTTCACGGAGCTTTCTGCCCATCTCGGGATAAGTCGCACCTACGACCGCTCCCACCTCGGAATATCCGCAGGCTTCCGGAGAATTATCCATACAGGACTCTCCCCATTCTCTGACTTTATCACCAACTATCTCATAGACCGGCTTACCGTCCACTTCCCGGTCCTGAAATTCTCCGCTGGAAGGATTGGACGTTTTGACCAGAACGAAAATTCCTCTGTCATTTTCTCTGCATACGTCCAGGAACGGCTTGACGCCGTCGCTTCCAAGATAAGGATTGACGGTAGCAAAATCCTCGTCGAACGGTGCGATCATACTGCTGCCGATCTTAACTTTTCCGAGATGTGCAGTCGCATAGGCAGCAGACGTAGAGCCGATATCTCCTCTCTTCACGTCACCGATGACGACAAGGCCTCTGGACTTACACAATTCAACTGTACGCCGGAATGCGATCAGACCCGGTATTCCGAACTGTTCATACATCGCGATCTGCGGTTTCACCGCGGGAATCAGATCACAGACTGCCTCCACGATCCCCTCATTGAAGCGGTATATGATTTCTCCCGCCGCTTCCAGTGTCTCACCCTTCTCCTTGATCACTGCCGTTTTTATATACTCCGGAACGAACCCGAGCATGGGATCCAGACCGACTACAATTGGTGCTTCCGTCTTCTTGATATTGGTTATCAGTTTTCCTATCATATGATATCTCCCGGTTTTACGTTACCCTGCTGCATAATAAGTGACAATCGCGCAAGCGACCCATGTGTCTTTATCATACACGAAACAATTCTTTAATTCAACAAGTACAATGTGCCAGTTCCATCACTTTCCGAAATGCCGAAAATGCTGATAAAATCAAGAAAAATCGGCGTTTTCACTTGACGTATACGCCGTGCAAGTTTATAATGCATTTTGGTAAAGATATATGGAATATACGGTAGATTCACCTTTTAGCCGGGTCTATATTACATTTATATTTTCCCCGGCGACAGGTGATTTTGTTTTCCTTAACGTCTGATCTAAAAAATGTAAATATATTTATGGAGGGATCATTAATGAACAAGGGTACTGTGAAGTGGTTCAATGCCGAAAAAGGTTACGGCTTTATCACCGGTGAAGACGGAAATGATGTATTCGTACATTTTTCCGCTATTCAGGCAGAAGGATTCAAGTCACTCGATGAAGGCCAGGCGGTAACATTTGACCTTCAGCAGGGTGCTCGCGGAATGCAGGCTGCCAACGTAGTTAAGTTATAATCCGAACTCTTAAGGACCGTTCCTACCGGACGGTCCTTTTTTAACTCTTGCGGACCGTTCCTGCCGGACGGTCTTTTTTTAACTCTTGCGGACCGTTCCTGCCGGACGGTCTTTTTCAACTCAGCGTGAGAAGGCCCGCCTAAGAAAGGTCATCTCGGACCCGTCGCAGGAGTGCGACAAAAAAGAGAGCCCAAAAGGCTCTCTCCTGATTTCGTTATGATCAATATCCATATGAAAGACCATTCACATA
This sequence comes from uncultured Lachnospiraceae bacterium, assembly GCA_946535445.1. Taxonomy (GTDB): domain Bacteria; phylum Bacillota; class Clostridia; order Lachnospirales; family Lachnospiraceae; genus Chordicoccus. The sequence continues at coordinate 15,471 of CAMNDN010000020.1, read as the reverse complement.
TTCCATATAATCCGTCATATTGACTTCCGTAGAAGTCACAGCATTTTCTTCACCTTCTGCCGGTCTGGTAGCTGTCTGGTAAGCCGAGACACCGAACCATGCAACGAAAGCGACACAGAGTCCGATGAGAACGCCCTTCTCGATTTTCTCTACCCGCTTTTCTTTCTTCAGAATCGCCTTCTTATTCTTCTTATAGTCCTTATATGCGTCAACCTTTTTCTGGCTCATTGATACGACCTTCCTTAAACTTTTTCGGCTTTCATTTTTGCCACAAAGCCTACTATACCACGAGGGAACTCAAATGACAACAATGATTCCGCCGTCATTTGCATAAACAGTCGACAGACCGCCGGTCTCCACCATAATGACCTCACGCACTTTCATTCGCTGCAGGATCGCGTCCCGGACCATGATTGCACGATCATGACAGTTCACATAACTGATCCCGAGAATTTTTTCTTCAGAGTTGGCCGTTCTGTCAACGATATGACCGACCATCTTAATAAGTGCTCTGTTAGATCCGCGGGCCTGATCGATCTGTTCAATAATACCCTCCTCATTTCCGATGCAGATCGGTTTAATTTTAAGGACGGAGGCGGCCAGTGCCTTCAATCTGCTGAGGCGGCCGTTCTTGCGAAGTGTTTCGAGATTATCAAGCGTGAAAAATGTTCTTTTTTCGACAAGATAAGCATCGATGGTCTCACAAATCTCCTCAAAGGGGACGCCTGCGTTCTCCATCTCCGTAATTTTATGAACGACGATCGTTTCACCAACAGATGTGGATCTTGAGTTAAATACGTGTATTTTGGCATCCGGGTGTGTTTCAAGATACATATTCCTGGCTATTACGGCACTCTGATAAGAACCGGAAAGCTCTGCGGAAATCGTCACGCCGTATATATGCTCGGCACCACAGTCATACTCCTTCAGATACGCTTCAGGAGAGGGACATGCTGTTTTCGGGCAAGTGGGAGAGTCTGCTATTTTCTTTACAAGAATCTTCTGACTGAGAGTCCCATCGTCGATGATCTCCTCATCACCGATCATCAGAGTAAGCGGAACAATACTATATTCTTCCCTTCCCTTGAGATCATCTGTCAGTTCACCTGCACTGTCCATTGCGATTTTGAATTTCATCGTATTTCTCCGTAATTAATTTATTTATAACCATTAAATGTGGTTTTTTAAACCACTAAAATTGTAGCATACTTGAAATCGGTTCTCAAGCAAAACATCTTTGTGCATAATTCGTAGCTGTAAGTGACAGTTATGGCTTTTCTATGATACACTATAACTCAGCCTGCACACCCGGAGGAAAAGAAATGATAGCGCTGCATATTCTTGATACCAAAATGTTCATGAAACAATTTCTTGTCTTAAATACATTTGACCGCTGGAATCTCTCCGAGGGAACGATCACGACCTTCTGCACCTTTTCCATAGACGGGACCTGGCAGAGGGATTTCTATGACCCCGATGGCGTAAACGTTCTTCATGACAGGGCACTTACACCCTGGGGCAAGCTGAGAGAGTACTGTTTTTCCCTGATCCGGGGCAAGAACACTCCCCTTTCCTTCAAGTTCGTTTTCGTGCTTCCCGAGGAGCTCATCGGTGAATTCCTGACGTCCAACGGACTGAACAATGATCCGGACGAAATTGCGGGTCTCTACCTCAATATCTCCTTCCGGAACAAGAAGCTTCTGCTGACAACCGGGACCGCTCTTCGAACCTTTTCGCTTGATCGCTCCATCGACGCTTCCTGGGATGTGTATGTCCGCGGTTTCCTCAGGAGGTACGGCATCGCGGCAGAGACGGCTGAATAAATACCCAAAAGGCTGTCGAACTGAACTTTGCAGCAACATAATATGACGGTGTACTTTTATATGTACCGGTCATATTCAGCTATGCATTGACTCAGTTCGACAGCCTTTTTTCAGTTTTACTTTATAAGAAGAAGCATGATATCATTGGATCTCTTTACAAATGCAGCCATCTCCTCCTGTGTGAGCGGCTTATGCGAGATGACCGCCAGATCATACAGCTGCCTGCAGATCATCGGTGTATTCTCATCATCCTTTTTGTCCAGAACAAATTTCACAAGCGGATGATTTGCATTCAGGACCAGAGTCTCCTGATTTCCGAACATGGACGGATCATTTCCCATTCCGTACATCTTCATCATATCCTGCATACGGCGGTTCTCCTCGGAGAGCGTCATGACTGCGGCGACATCATCGTCCTTCATATTCTGGACCTTGACATCCAGCTTCTCGTTCTCAAGATTCTTGCGGAAAGTTTCTGTCAGGGAATCGATGTCCTCCTTTCTGACTTCTTCTTCTCCCAGGAAGTCGTCCGCAACTTCAGAGTCGATCCGGGCAAACTTCAGCTTCTCATTCCTCTGCTCAAGCTGTGTGATGAACGGCTGGTCGATATTATGTTTCAGAATAACAGCATCCTTGCCGTTCTTTCTGAACATTCCGATATACTGAGCCTGCTGGACCTCGTCGGTGACATAGAATACGGTCGCTTTCTCCGGCTCTTTTTCCTCTTCCGGCTCCGACTCTATTGTCTCACCTGTAGCTGTATCGATCACTTCCTGCTCAATGCTCTCTTCGGCAGCATTCTCTTCGGAAGAATCAGCCTCCTTCTTTTCAGCCTCTTCTGCTGCAAGTTTGTTCTTTTCGACATACTCCTTAAGCGTCAGATACTTATCATCAAGATCCTTGAAAAGCATGTAATCCATCATCTTGTCAGCGAATTTCACATCGCGCACGCATCCATACTTGATGAACGGAGAAATATCATCCCAGTATTTCTCATAGTCCTCCCTCTGTGTCTTACACATTCCGGAGAGCTTGTCCGCGACTTTCTTACTGATATAATCGCAGATCTTCTTTACCGTGCCATCATTCTGCAGCGCGGAACGGGAAACATTCAGCGGAAGATCCGGGCAGTCGATCACGCCCTTCATTGTCATCAGGAATTCCGGAATGACTTCCTTAATGTTGTCCGCAATAAATACCTGATTGTTGTAAAGTTTGATCTGAGATTCCAGCGCGTCGTATTCCGTATTGATCTTCGGGAAATAGAGAATGCCTCGAAGGTTGAACGGATATTCCGTTCTCAGATGGATCCAGAACAAAGGCTCCTTATAGTCATTAAAGACTTTCCGATAGAACTCTTTATAGTCCTCATCCTTGCATTCGCTCGCCATTCTGGTCCAGAGAGGATTCGTATCATTGATCGGAAGCTTCTCGGGCTTAACTTCCGGTTCCGGAGCCTCCTCGCCTTTCTCCTCTGCCTCTGCTTTGGCTTTGGCATTCCTCTCGTTCCTTCTTGCGTCCTCTTCTTCCTCACGCTTTTTCGCGCCTGCGCTTACATCCTCGAGGAAAATCGGGATTGGCATAAAGGAACAGTATTTCTGAAGGATCTCACGTACACGGAACTCATTACAGAACTCGTAGGAATCATCATTCAGATACAATGTGATTTCCGTTCCGATCCCCTGCTTGTTTCCTTCTTCGATCGTATAATCGGACTGGCCGTCGCTCTCCCAGTGGACCGGTTTCTCACCATCCAGATAGCTCAATGTGTCAATATGTACTTCATCCGCGACCATGAATGCAGAATAAAATCCCAGACCGAAATGGCCTATAATCTGATCCTGGTCTGTCTTGCCTTCGTACTTCTTGAGGAACTCGGAAGCACCGGAGAATGCGATCTGAGTGATATATTTCTCGACTTCGTCATAGGTCATACCGATGCCGTTATCGATGAACTTCAGTGTCTTCTCATCCGGGTTCACGACAACATGCACCTGGTATTTGTAATCCTCTTCCGGTCTGAACTCGCCGACTCCTTCAAGCTTTTTCAGCTTTGTGATCGCGTCACAGGCATTTGCGACCTGTTCACGAATAAAAATATCATGATCCGAATAGAGCCATTTCTTAATGATCGGCAGCATGTTCTCGCTGTTGATTGATAGCTTTCCTGTTTTTGCCATGTTTTATCACCTCTTTATCAGTATCTGCTTTTAGCATCGCATTTTTCACTTTGCATAAGACATAATAAGACCGAAAAACAAAAAAGTCAAGAAAAATCAGCACTCAACCGAGGTGAGTGCTGATTTATGTGCCACTATTCATTTTTTGAGCTTCGATCAGCCCTTCCCTTCCACCAGCCTTCTTACCAGCTCTGCATAAAACATGTTTCCATATCGATACCGATAACCGCCATTGTATTTAATTGCAACACCGTTATAGTAATTGGTCTTAGCTCCCCCGGAGCGCTGCTTCGCAAATTCCTCCGCGATCTCGATTGACTCAACACCACCGTTCTCAGCTACAAAATCTACGTAATCTATACCATAATTATAAGCCTGAACAGCCGTCAGCTCATCACATCCGAGTGCCTCTGCCCTTCCCAGCGTCTCGGCCAGATAAGCACATCCCTGCCGGATGGATTCATCTGTATCAAGCGTGTTAGGAGCCAGTCCCAACGATTCCGAGGACTGCATTACATCCTTTCCGCTTCCTCCGGACTCGACCTGCATAATTGCCAGAAGATAATCCACATAATCCGGAATCCCGGCTTCGGCCGCGTACTTTTCGACTTCCGGTCTGAAGCTTTCTACCTGAGGGGAAATCCTAGTCATATTTTTTCTGCCGAATATTCCCAGACAGACGATCGTAAAAGTACAGAAAAGAAGAACTGCCATCACAGCAAGAATCAGAATTTTTCTTTTCCTTCCCATGGAAGCAGTCTTCGCCCTTTTTCGTCTCCCGGTCGGGGATTTTCGGCTACTTTTCTTTTTATTTTCCATATACCCACTTATTTTACAGTCAGGATTTTTTCTCTTACCAGTTTTTCTTCGATCACTCTCAAATCAGGAGTTCTTAGAGACGTTCCGTTGATGCAGCCTGCGCAAAACGGTATATCCCGGATCAGCCTGTCTCTCAGGATACTATCCCCTGAAAAAACGTAAAAAGCCGCCAGTTTTCCCTCTTTCTTCAGATGATTCCACAAGCTCTCATCGCCGCCATACCCTATGACAGGCATCTTTTCCGGTGCTTCCATGCCGGTCTTTCTGCGGTGCCATTTATTGAAATTCTTTACAAATTTTTCTCTCAGGACATCAGGTACCAGAACGATTTCCGGAGCTATCTCCGAGAGCCCCGAGGACTTCTTCCAGGCAAATACTACCTTTTCGGCATTTTTATCGATCTCCGCCAAAGCATCAAAAACCGCCACCGCTCTTCCGATCTTATCGTCCTTTGATACCACAGAATAATCAAATCCTCCGAGGACCAGGTCGGGATCCGACATACTGCATTCTTCCCCCTCATAATAAATCCTCCCATAGTCCGCGGGAACACACTTGTTCGTTATATCTGTAAGGAAAGCAGCTGTTGACGTCTCTCTTCCCCGAAAACGAAATACCGTACAGTTTCCAAGCGCCAGGGACATCATATACACTCCAAAAGAATGAAGGAACGGCATGCGTCGATCCGGATCGATCATGACCAGCCCACACGGCTCGTAATAGGTACGGCCCATGGAAATAATATAGGGAGCCTTCGGAACTTCCCAGGATGATCTGAGCGCATTTTTCGCCTTCCCGGCAGCAAGTTTTAAAGGACGCTCAATCAGCGAGCAGTAATACAGCATGCACTCCGGTTTAATGATTCCGAGATCCAACGCAAGGTAGGCAAGAATATCATCCTTCTTGTCCGTCACGGCATTAAGACAGGCATTTAACACTTCATGCCTGAACTCTCCGTCCCTGCTGTCTCCGTTGTCATAAAATTCACGAAATCCCATTCCCACACCTCCTGAGACCGGATCCATTTTCCGAAAAGAACGCGCGTGCAACAGTACTTATACGTTTACGATCAGATACCTGCCTGACGGAAGCGGAAATATCTCGGATGCGTCTTCGATCTCCTCATCGGACATTCCATGTGTATCCATTCCCATCTCTTCCAGATAATCTCTTACATCTTCGATGGAATCCACTACCTCCGCCATACAGTCTTCCAGAAAATCTTCCGCTTCCTGTAAAGTCTCAGCTACAGGTTCATCAAAAAGTTTATCCTGTAAATCAAGAAACGTATTAAGGCACTCATCTGAAAACTCTGACATGATCTGTTCCCTCCTGTGCAAATATCAATTTCCGTTGAGATATAGTTCAACAAGATCTTTCGGATGCTCAATGATATACCAGGCACCGTTATCTTCAAGCTCTTTTCTGTCACGGAATCCCCACAGAACACCGACTGTGACCATTCCGGCATTATTGCCTGTCTGCATGTCTGTCCATGTATCCCCCACATACAGACATTCCTCCGGCTTTACGGAAAGTTCTCTCGCAATTGCCAGAGCTCCGTCCGGCTCCGGCTTCAGCGGATAGCCTTTCTTCTGGCCCCGAATGCAGTCAAAAAAGCCTTTTCCGAACACGCTCTCCACGACCTCGACAGCCGCAGCATCGGGTTTATTGGAAAAAACAGCGCACTTCACTCCGCTTTCCTTCAGGATCATAATATTCTTCGTTATTCCGTCATACGGTCTTACTTTATAGGACGGATCTTCCTTAAGAAATTTTCTGTTCAGCAGACAGCCGGTCTCGTAATTTTCTCTTGTATATCCGCCGACTTTGATCAGCGTCTTTTCCACGAGCTTGTTGGCTCCGTCACCGCAGTAATACCTGTAATCACCGACAGGCTGAGCCGGAAACCCGAGCTCTGTGAGCATGCGGTTGCCGGCTTTTGCCACCGATTCCAGCGTATCAAGTATTGTACCGTCGAGATCAAATATGCACGCTTTTATCATATAATCCCCCTGTTCATACCGCACAGGCTGCTGCCGTAAAATGAGCTGCACCCTTTCCTCAGCGGAAAAAAAACAGATTCCATTTTATTTCTTCGGAAGCTTAAAAGAACTCTTTAAATTAACGATACGGTTGAAGACAGGCGCTCCTTCCACAGAGTCCCTCGGGTCCACATTGAAGTATCCGGCACGTACGAACTGAAAGCTTTCATACGGCTTTACATGAAGCAGGGCCGGTTCCAGCTTTGCGTTATCGACAACAACAAGAGAGTTCGGATTAAGATTCAGGGATCCGTCTTCCTTATTGTAAACGCCTCTTGATTCATCTACGAGATTCTCATAGAGGCGCACTGTTGCGGTAACTGCTTCTGCAGCCGGTACCCAGTGGATCGTTCCCTTGACCTTTCGGCCGGTAAAACCGCTGCCTACCTTGGTCTCCGGGTCATACGTGCAGTGAACGACGGTGACCTTTCCGTTCTCATCTTTTTCACAGCTTACGGCTTTTACAAAATACGCATGCATAAGGCGCACTTCATTGCCGGGATACAGTCTCTTGTATTTCGGAATCGGATTCTCCATAAAATCATCACGTTCAATATAAAGCTCCCGTCCGAATGGGATCTGTCTCTTTCCGAGTTCCGGGTTCTCCAGGTTGTTATCGGCATCGAGCATCTCCGTCTGACCTTCCGGATAATTATCGATAACGAGTTTGATCGGATCCAGAACAGCCATCATGCGCGGGACCTTCATCTTCAGATCCTCCCGGATGCAGTACTCAAGCATGGCATAATCTACGGAGGAATCGCCCTTGGCAACACCTACGAGCTCCACAAATTTCTGGATAGATTCCGGGGTGAAGCCTCTGCGTCTCAGCGCAGCGATCGTAACAAGACGCGGATCATCCCAGCCGTCGACCGTTCCATCCTCGACGAGCCGTTTAATGTAACGCTTGCCGGTCACAACATTTGTAAGATACATCTTTGCAAATTCGATCTGCTTCGGCGGATGCTCCCAGTCCGTATGCTCCACGACCCATTCATAAAGCGGGCGATGATCTTCAAATTCCAGTGTGCAGATCGAATGTGTTATTCCTTCGATAGCGTCCTCGATCGGATGCGCAAAGTCATACATCGGATAAATGCACCACTTATCTCCCGTGTTGTGATGGGAAAGTCGTGCGATACGATAGATGACCGGATCTCTCATATTAATGTTCGGCGCAGCCATGTCGATCTTTGCACGGAGCACTTTAGAGCCGTCCGGATACTTTCCTTCCCTCATCTCTTCAAAGAGTTTCAGGTTTTCTTCAATGGAGCGATCCCTGTAAGGACTGTTCTTCCCCGGCTCAGTCAGTGTCCCGCGATATTCACGGATTTCCTCCGCCGTAAGATCGCACACAAAAGCAAGGCCTTTCCTGATCAACAGAACGGCCTTTTCATACATGATCTCAAAATAATCCGAAGCAAAATAAAGATGCTCCCCGAAATCCGCTCCGAGCCATTCCACATCCGCCTTGATCGACTCTACGAATTCCGTTTTCTCCTTCGTCGGATTCGTGTCATCGAACCGCAGATTGAACTGTCCGTTGTATTTTTTAGCCAGACCATAGTTCAGAAGAATCGACTTCGCATGGCCTATATGCAGGTAACCGTTCGGCTCCGGCGGAAATCTTGTACACACTTTGTCATAGGTACCATTCGCAAGATCCTGGTCAATTATATACTCAATAAAATTTCTGGATACGACCTCTTTTTTCTCGGGTATCTCTTTTTCATTTAAAGCCACTACTCATATCCTCCTCATATTCACACCATGAACTCAAGCATACAGAGCAGGGCGCCATTACGCTTCTGCCTGTGTCGGCTGAATTCTTATTTATCTTATCATAGCCGCAATTAAGTTGCAAACCACTCTGAAAATTACATTTTTCCTATATTTTTATTTTCCTTTCATGTGAATTTCCTTGACTAACCCGTAACAAATTTGTAATATTTAATTCTGATAGTAAAGGAGGAATTATGGATAAGGTAATCAGTACGCTTGCTACAATGCCGGCCTTTCTCGCGGAACTGTTCGAAGAGCACCTGGTTCTGACAATACTTGGAATCATGATCTTCCTGCTGGCTCTTATGGTTCCCGGAAGGATAGGCTCTCTGATCCGAAAAATAGTTATTCTTGCAAATGTCATGTTCGCCATGGCCGGAGGATTCATGGGACGGGGACAGAACGGTTATCAGATCATCTGTCTCAGTGCAATTTCTCTCCTGCTCCTGTTCATCATAAGGACCATTGTCAGGATCGTCGGCGCACTGAAACAGCGCAGAATCGATGCAAGAATCGAGAAGAGGGCCCTGGCAAAAGCCGCAAAGCGCCGAAGTACCCTTTCAAAACCACAAAGTCAGGATAACGGGGCATATGAGCAGAAGGATGACTTCGTTCCTCCTGAACTTTCCCAGGTGGAGATCCGTCAGGTCATCGAAAATGAGATAAACGAAGGAAAGGCCAGAAATGAAGCAGTCCTCGCTTCTCATATGGAATCCACAGCCAATATGGAAGACGATGAGGTGATCATCCCTGAATTCGATCAGGCTATCTCCGCAGAAGGCAGACAGGATTCCTACTTCTGCAGTTTCTACACACAGCCCGGACGGTTCTTCTATCAGACCTCAGGAGAAAGCCCTGAAGCAGACTTCCGTACAGCACTCAGATCCATTTCTGAGCTTCGCAGAAAAGGAATTATCTCAGACGATGAGTACCTTCTCGAAAAAGAAAAACTGGATCAGATCATCAAAAAAGAGCTGCCGTAAGACAGCTCTTTTTTTTGACCTAAAAACGGCATCAGCCTTTAACGGCACCCGATGTTACACCTTCTACAATATAACGCTGAAGGAATACATAGAGAATCAGGATCGGCAGCATTGCAAGAAGAAGTGCAGCCATGACCAGACCGATATCCGTAGAATATGTACCGTAGAATGCCTGCGTTGCGATTGGGATCGTGTAGAGTTCCTTCTTGGTCAGAACAAGACTCGGAAGAAGGTAATCGTTCCAGAATGCCATCGCGTCGATAATCGCAACAGTGGCGATCGTCGGCGTAAGGAGCGGAAATACGATCTGCCAGTAAGTCTGCCAGCGCGTACATCCGTCGATCAACGCGGCTTCCTCCAGTTCCAACGGTATATTTGTGTGGATCGCTCCGTGGAACATGAATGTCGCCATGGAAACAGAGAAACCTACGTGCATCAGGATCAGAGTAATTCTATGGTTCAGAACGCCCAGTGTACCGCCGTAAACAGATACCAGGGGAACCATCAGAACCTGAAATGGAATGACCATAGAGGCTACCATTGCGGAGAACAGCAGTGTACAGGCAGTCCATTTCTGGTTTCTGACGATTACAAAGGAAGCCATAGAAGAAATAAGAATCGTAAGTATTGTTGCCGAAATCGTGATAATCGCGGAATTAGTGAAAACACGCCAGAAGTTCATCTTTTTCATAGCTTCAGGGAAGTTCTTGAGCGTAAAGCCATGCTTGCCGATGATTGCCAGCGGGTTGGATGTAATGTCCGCTTTCGTTTTAAATACGTTGATCACGACCAGGATAAAAGGTGCGATAAAGCATATGAAAAGGATCAGCAGTACGATCCACATGACCACATGCATAATTTTCTTTTTTCTTGCAGCTCTTTCGTTTTCAGTCATTATGCAGCCACCTCCCCTTTCTTACCGATATAGACCTGTGTTATACCGACAGTAGCGCAGATTATGAAAAGAATCAGAGCTTCAGCCTGACCGAGTCCATAATTCTTATAAGTGAAGGCCTGTCTGTAGACATGCATAGCTGCCATGACGGAGGAACCGTACGGCTCACCATTGGTCAGGGACAGGTTAACGTCATAGACTACGAAACATCTTGTGATGGAAAGGAAAATGCACTGTACGAAAGAGGCACGCATCAGCGGAATTGTAACATTCCACATAGCCTGTGCAGGCGTACATCCGTCAATCATAGCCGCTTCCTTAAGAGCATCGGATACGCTCATGAATCCGGCGACATAAATCAGCATCATGTAGCCCGCATACTGCCATACTGCAACCAGGATCAGGCAGAACATAGCGCCGCCTGAAGTAGAAAGCAGGGACGGGACCGAATTGTGCTGAATCGCGCTGGCGATCGCTACGAATGCACGGTTGAATACGAATTTCCATACATAACCGAGAACGATACCGCCGATCAGGTTCGGAATAAAGAACCCGGCTCTGAAGAAGTTCTGGCCCTTGACTCCGCTGGTCACGAGGTAAGCCAGCAGGAAAGCAACGATATTAATCAGAACAACCGCGAAAATTGAGTAGATAGCTGTACGACCGAGAGCATGCCAATAATCTGCATCAGAGAAAGCAGCCGCATAATTTGCAAAACCGACAAGCGGTTTCTGCTTTGCTATTCCGTCCCAGCTGGTAAAAGTCAGATAAATACCGTATACGAACGGTATAATGACAACAGCACAGAAAAGGACGGCAGCAGGCCCTGCGAACATTATGAACTGCTTCACCTTGTAAGACATAGTGTTCCTGTTCATTGAGTCCTCCTCATAAAGTAAAGGATACAGGGGACTCCGGATGTCCGGGGCCCCTGTATTATTATATTTGGTTTATGATCTTCATCAGATCAGTGCTCGCCTACCTGAGCTGTTGACCAGTATGTTGTAATTTCTTTTGCAAGACCTGCGCGGTCGATTTCACCCGCAAGATATTTCTGCATGGAAGCGCCGCATACCGAATAATGATCATCCGGCAGATAATTGTAGTTCGCAATGAGTTTGTCTGCATCGGAGTAAGCCTTGACGGACTTTCCGAGCGGATCGGAAACTTCAAGATCAATGTTGGAGTATGCCGGTACAAGTGCACAGTCATTAACGAGGAAGCTCTGTCCTTCTTCATCATTTACAAGCCAGTTAAGGAAATCCTTGGCGGCCTGCTGCTGTTCCGGAGTTGTCTTATCGGAAGAGTCGATGAAGAAATACTTTGATCCGCCGCCGACCAGCTTCTCGTTAGAACCATCCGTGCTGTTGTTCGGAACCGGCATCATACCCATGTTCTCTGTGTAATCATACTCGCTGAGAACTGACCAGTCCCAATTGCCGCCGTACATAAGGGCGATCTCGCCTTCAGCCAGCTTCTGCTCTGTGACTTCACGCTCTGCGGAAATAGCAGCATCCTTGGCATAGTTATTCTCTTTGAGAACATCGAATGTATCCATCAGGGCATTGAATTTCTCATCCGCCGCAAGATCGATGGAACCATCCTGAATGCCTGCTATGAAAGCATCGGGATCATCATGCTGCTCATATACTTCAGCCAGGAAATGAGCTGCAAGAGACCAGTCCTCTTTCATAACACCGGTAGGAGCAGCCATACCGCCGGCAATCAACTTATCAACGAGAGCCTTGAGGTCATCCGTTGTCTTAATGGCAGCCGGGTCAAATGCTTCACCTGTTGCTTTCTCGATAGCATCTGCATTGTAGATGATACCGCGGGCTTCGATGCAGACCGGGAATCCATACACTTTGCCGTCAATGGAGATAGCCTGGGTCGTATTGGCTACCCATTCTTCATCGGAAAGATCGAGTGCATGTTCCGCTGCCAGAGCATAAACGTCCTTGGCATCGACCATGGAAAGAGTATACGGCTCATTAGAAGAATATCTTGTCGCCAGGTGTGCGGCTACTGTATCACTCGAATAGTATACTTCAACGTCTACACCCTTCTCCTCGGAATACTCTGCTGCCTTCTCTTCCAGCTGGCTCTGAATCTCCATCTTGGAATTGAAAATTGTGATGGAAGTGCCGTCAGATGAACTTCCCTCAGATCCTGCGGAGGAGCCGCCACAGGCCATAAGGCCTGCTGCCATCACCGCAGTAAGTGCCAATGCTGCTAGTTTCTTCATGTTCTTTCTCATTATCCCTCCTTATCCGGGCTCACGCCCTTAAACTCGCCGGCCCCTCTCTTCCGGAGCCTGGCAATTATTGGTAACTGTATCAAGTTCGCACCGGCATTCCTGCCGCGCCGCGCATGGTGCGAAGTACCTTTCTTGCAAATCAGATCCTGATGTCACGTTTCACAATATCAGCGACCGCCTTCCCTACTGTTCGGAAAGAAATCATTTTCGCGGAAAGATCATAAAAAAATAAAGATGACAGAACGTATTGCCCATCATTGATAAATATTTCATAACTGTATCTGTCGAGAATGATCCTTAGTGTCAGATACCCGTCCATGCTCTCTCTGACAGAACAGCTCCGGCACTGTGTATCTGCCTTTCCCTCTGTGTCCTGTTTTCTTCCGATCCGGATCAATCCCTTATCAGTATCGAAACGAATAACGATATGTTGATCCTGATCCATAGCGAACCGTACCTCGAAACTTTTATAAATCGCTTCGTGCGGTAAGGGTCTTACTTTTATTTCCAGATCAACGGTCCTTCCTTCAATGCCATATAGAAGAACGTCATCAGAAACAGGCACATTTTTATATGAAATGATATTGGTAAAATAATTCTCCAGCTCACGAATCGGTCTTTGGATGAGCTTTCCGTCATGAATCGAAACTTCTCTCGGAAGTATCATGTGTCTTGACCAGGAGATCTGTTCATTTTCTGCATTCTGAAAATCATCTGTCTGCATCCAGGCAGTCAGTATCGTCCTGCCGTCCGTTGCCGGTGATTGCCGGACCTCATACAGATCCGATCCGTAATCAATTTTCCGGGTGCATACAGGTATGTGTTCTTCTTTCTTTAAACCTGATCTTCCTTCAGCTTCTTCCGAGCCATCTGCATCTTTACAATAAAGATGATATTTATCTCTGATAAAAGAAATGATTTCCGTATCGTTCATGCACCTGTCCGAAGAAGTCATATGGAACATCGGGTATGTCATTGTATCAGTTGTCACAAAGTGACAAAATTCTGACTCTTCATCAGCAGCTGGTTTAATATTTGTCATACCTTTCTCGCTTAAGTGATAAAAACTGCTTTACATTTGTACGATTATTGTAGCATTTTCATGTTACATTATATAAATTTGCACTATAGTCGTCAACTTGTTATTTGTCATTTTATTACATTGTTCAATATATCGTTTTTACATTATGTAACATTTTCAAACATTGGGACCGTTTGTGAGATGTTTGTATATTGATTTGACTATTTTCTGTCTTTTCTGTATAATTATCACTAAAAATTTGAACATCCGAATTGCAGTATTTTAAATGGAGAATGTAACATGTCCGGCAAGGTAACAATGCAGGATATCGCCGACGCACTTGGTCTTTCAAGAAACACTGTTTCGAAAGCTATCAACAATAACGGTGTGATTTCTGACACTACAAAAAATATGGTCCTGAAAAAGGCAGCCGAGATGGGCTACCGGAATCTTTCAGGAATAGAAAATCAAAACGCTATTTTAAAGTCAGGCCAAAATAAAACGAATAACATGTCGGCTAAGAAAGAGATTGCCATGCTCACTTCGTCAATGCCGGGCGGCTCACACTTTGCGGTAACTACACTCGACAGGATGCAGCAGATTTTTTCATATCACGGGTACAGTCTGACCTTTTATCGAGTCACTCCGGAAGAACTCTCAAATCTCAGACTTCCGGGATCCCTGTTTCTCAGGAATGTTTCAGCTATTTTCTGTATGGAGCTCTTCAACTATGAATACTGCAGAATGCTCTCAGAACTCCGGATCCCGCTCCTGCTGATAGACGGCCCCGCTTATCCGGACAGATCACCTCTCCCGGTCGATTTACTTCTTATGGAAAATCAGGCAGGAATTTTCAACTTTATCTCCCATCTGGCTGAAAAAGGAAAAAAGTCCGTTGGATTCGTCGGCAACATGATGCACTGCCGCTCCTTCTTCGAGCGGGGATGCGCATGTATCACAGCAGCTTCCATCAACGGGCTTTCCTCTGTAAGGCAATATTCGATCGATCTTTTTTCTTCCGACTTAAGGCGCGGAAAAATACCGGATTATATGAATTATGCGGACAACCTGTATCATATGCTGCGGGAGATGAAGGAAATGCCCGACGCTTTCATATGTGCCAACGATTATATTGCGATCAATCTGATCAGCGCATTAAGGCGGATGGATATCCGGTGTCCGGATGATGTTCTTGTGATGGGATTCGATGACTCACCCGAGTCCCGATTCCACACGCCTTCCCTCACTACGGTGCATATTCACACTCAGATCATGGGAAATCTTGCGGCGGAACTTATTTTGAGCAGAATTGCGGAACCTGACCGTGAGCCCAGAACCACCTACGCTCTTACGGAACTGATTGAAAGAGAATCGACGAACTGTTGAGAGATTTTGAACGAAAGGGCTGCCTGATCACAAAAATCAAAGAATCAAAGGAAAAGAAAAAGCCGGAAGTGATGATAAAATCAACACTTCCGGCTTTTAAGCTGCTTTCGGGACTCGAACCCGAGACCTCCTCACTACCAATGAGGTGCGCTACCGCCTGTGCCAAAGCAGCCTGTATCGCTTTACGCGACAAATCAGATTATACTGTATATCTTTCATAAATGCAAGAAGGAATTCAAAGAACCGAAAAAAACGTCATGCAAAAGTATCCCGGATTTCC
>CAMNDN010000019.1:0-33156 GCA_946535445.1 uncultured Lachnospiraceae bacterium | reverse complement strand
GAAAGATGCTCTGAAGGAAGCTGAAGATCAGCTGAGATTCGAGATGGGTCTGTAAATCACACACTTTAAAACCATACTGCTGATTGATAACAAAAACAAACGGGGAACCGGGTTTCCGGTTCCCTGTTCAAACGAAAGGGGGTTACATCTTGAAGACCAAGAGTGTAACAGCAAAACAGGAAAGATGGGGCTGGTTGTTTCTTTTGCCTGCAACACTCCTTATCTGTATCATGAGTTTTTATCCGATTATTCAGGCATTTATCACCTCCTTCAAAACAGGCTCCAGTGCCAACATGAAATGGGCTCAGCCCATCGTCTACAACTACACACGAATGTTCTCGGATAAGCTGTTCATGCGATCCGTTGGAAATACATTCCTCTACCTGATCATTCAGGTTCCGATCATGCTGATCTTCGCTATCCTGCTGGCTCAGCTGCTCAACAACCGAGACCTGAAATTCAGAGGTCTGTTCCGTACCTGTGTATTCCTGCCGTGCGCAACAGCTCTGGTTTCCTATTCATTGATTTTTAAGTCGCTTTTCGCCACACAGGGTCTTATTAATACGATCCTTCAGGGACTTCATCTTACGAGTCAGAATATTAACTTCCTCGGCACTGCCGGAACAGCCAAAATGGTCATCATCATCGCGCTGATCTGGAGATGGACCGGCTACAACATGGTATTTTATCTTGCAGGTCTTCAGGGTATTGAATACTCCGTTTATGAAGCAGCCAAGATCGATGGTGCGAACGGCTGGAAAACTTTCTGGCATATCACGGTCCCGCTTCTTCGCCCGACGATCATCATGACATTCATCATGTCCATTAACGGAACACTGCAGCTCTTCGATGAATCCGTCAACCTGACGTCCGGCGGCCCGGCGAACTCGACGATCACCATGTCCCACTACATTTACAACAACTCTTTCGGACAGGGTGTCGCGAACTTCGGCTACGCTTCAGCCATGTCGTTCTTCGTATTTATCCTGGTTGCGATCCTTGCAATCATTAACCTGAAAGTAGGTGATACACGTGACTGAGTATAAGAATCGTTCCATGATCCAGAGAAGGCTTATCCCTTCCTATATCTTCCTTACTATCGTATCTTTCCTTTCGGTATTTCCGCTGTACTGGATGATTACAGCCGCAACGAACAAGAGCGTTGACGTGGCCCGGGGCAAGATTGTATTCGGAAATTATCTGATGGAGAACTGGGCAAGACTGAATCAGCTGCAGGATCTTGGCGGAGCCATGAAGAACTCTTTCATCTACGCAGCTGTTCAGACGATCCTCGCTCTGTTCATCTGCTCCCTTGCCGGTTTCGGATTCGAACTTTATCATGATAAGAAGAAGGATCTTCTTTTCTCGATCCTGCTTCTCGCAATGATGGTTCCGGGCGTTGCGACAATGATCCCGCTCTTCAAGATGATGTCCAAGCTCGGTTTTCTGAATACCGTATGGGGCTTCATGCTCCCGGGTATCTCGACACCATTCCTCATCATGATGTTCCGTCAGAACTCCAGGAACTTCCCGATCGACATCATGGAAGCAGCACGTATCGACGGACTCTCCGAAGTCCAGATTTTCTTCCAGATGTATCTTCCGGTCATGAAAGCGACATATGCTGCCGCAGCCGTTATCACTTTCATGAACGCGTGGAATTCCTATCTGTGGCCGAGAGTCATCATGACAGATAAGAAGGCACAGACAATGCCGATGCTGATCGCCAATCTGGCAGCAGGATACACCGTTGACTACGGTGTTCTGATGCTCGGCGTACTCTTCTGTTCCATACCGACAATGATTATCTTCTTCGTTCTGCAGAAACAGTTCACCGAAGGTATCACGGGCGCAGTTAAATAAAAAATTATTTCGAACCACCGGGGGCGTGTGCCGTACACATGTGACTTGAAGACCTGAGGCGTCTCCCCGGAAAGCGGGGGGAAAGACAGCCTCATAGGACCCGAAAACACGTACGGCATACGATACCCCCGCTGTTTTTTTACCCAAAATCGAGAAATTATGGTAAAAAAGAGGAGTTTATTATGAAAACATTTGACATAACCATCGTTAAGAATCCTGAAATTTTTATGGAGAACAGGCTTGCCGCTCACTCCGACCACGAATATTACAGTACGGAAAATGCCGCTTCAGAAGGAGTATCCGATTTTAAATACTCTCTGAACGGCATCTGGAAGTTCGCATTTGCCAAAAACTACGATCTCGCGCCGAAAGGGTTTGAATCAACGGATTTCGATACCAGAAAATGGGATGTCATCCGCGTTCCCGCCCACATACAGATGGAAGGATATGGTCATCCTCAGTATGTCAATGTACAGTATCCGTGGGACGGATCCGAAGCAATCGTTCCGGGGCAGATTCCCGAGCGGTTCAATCCGGTGGCCAGTTATGTCAAATACTTTGAGCTGCCCGATTTTATGAAGGGACGCAAGGTTTTCATCTCCTTTCAGGGAGCTGAAAGCGGACTTGCTGTCTGGCTGAACGGTCATTACATCGGATATTCCGAGGACAGCTTTACGCCTTCTGAATTCGATCTCACTGAGTTCGTAAATACAGAGGGTGAGAACAAACTTGCTGTACAGGTTTTCCGATTCACGGCAGGCAGCTGGTGCGAAGATCAGGACTTTTTCCGTTTCTCCGGACTTTTCAGAGATGTATATCTCTACACGATCCCGGATGTCCATGTACAGGATCTGAAGATCCGTACCCTTCTCGATGACAACTATAAGAATGCGGATCTCGTTACAGATCTTACCTGTACGGCAGAAGGCAGCGCCAAACTGACGCTCTATGACGGAGACACGATCGTCGCCGAAAAGGAAACAACACTCATTTCAGGAAAGACAGAAGTAATTCTTCCGGTCAGAAATCCGAAGAAATGGAGCGCCGAAGCACCGAACCTGTACGATCTTGAAATCAAAGTATATAAAAAAAGCGGTGAGCTCTCCGAATATATCTGCGAAAAAACAGGCTTCCGAAGATTTGAACTGATCAATAATATCATGTGCCTGAACGGAAAGCGCATCGTATTCAGGGGGGTGAACCGCCATGAGTTCTCCTCAAGAAGCGGGCGTGTCATCCGTTATGAAGACATGGTGACAGATGTCCGGACAATGAAGCAGAACAATATCAACGCGATCCGTACAAGTCATTATCCGAATCGCACCGAGCTCTACAGACTCTGCGACGAATACGGCCTCTATATGATCGACGAGACCAATCTGGAGTGCCATGGTGTATTCAATGCGGTGCTTCGAGGGCTTGAGCCTCTGGAATTTGCCCTTCCGGGAAATCGTCCGGAATATGTAGAGATGCTGATAGACCGCGCAAAGTCCATGTACGAGAGGGACAAAAACCATCCATCGATCCTGATCTGGTCCTGCGGAAATGAGTCATACGGCGGAGAAGATCTGTATAAAATGCATGAAGCCTTCAGGTCATGGGATCCCGGCAGACTGATCCACTATGAAGGAATATCATGGGATCGAAGATATCCGAATACGTCCGATGTAGAGAGCACAATGTATGCTCCGGTCTGTGACATTATTCAGTTCCTCAGTGAAAAGAGAGATAAGCCATACATTAACTGTGAATATACACATGCGATGGGGAACTCCTGCGGAGCAATGCACAAGTACACCGACCTCACGGAGACAGAACCGCTCTTCCAGGGTGGCTTTATCTGGGATTACATTGATCAGGCGATCCTCAAAAAGGACCGGTTCGGAAATGAATTTCTCGGTTATGGCGGCGATTTCGGTGACCGCCCCCACGACGGCAGTTTCTCCGGAAACGGTATTGTCTATGGCCTTGACCGTGATCCGTCCCCGAAAATGCAGGAAGTAAAGTTCAATTATCAGGCAATCAAAGTCACTTTCGACGGTAAGGATGTGATCATCCGGAATAATAACCTCTTCACGAACACCAATGAATATAATTGTGTTGTCCGCATTGAAAAAGAAGGGAAACTGATTGCCCTTAAGACAGGGCGTATGGACGTCGAACCGTTGTCCGAATGCAGGATGCCGCTTCCTGTGGAAATTCCCGACGAAGGCGGCGAATATGTCCTGACGGTCTCTTTCGAACTGAAGGAAGATACTCTCTGGGCAAATGCCGGACACGAAGTCGCATATGGTCAGACCACACTTGGAAAATACATCCCCGCTGAGCACAAAAAGTATCACATGGAGATAACGAAAGGCTGGGATAACATCGGTGTAAGGGGAGACGATTTTGAAATCCTCTTCTCTAACCTTGCAGGCGGACTCGTCTCTTACTGCTACGGCGGCCGTGAAATGCTTGACCGTATACCAAAGCCGAATTTCTGGCGGCCGATGACTGAAAATGACAATGCCTGCATGCTGCCTTTCAGGGCCGGTGACTGGAAAGTCGCAAGCATGTATGTTTCTCACAAGGTACACCACGGACGCTGGGGAACCGATCAGGTATTTGACGAAGAGCAGGTAAAGGTCACTTACACCTACCATCTGCCGACAAAACCGGCTATGGACTGTCTGCTTTCCTATAAGGTCCACAGCGACGGCGCCGTCGATGTAGACCTGCATATGGATGCCTCGGACAAAGTAGGAGAACTTCCGGAATACAGCGTCCTGTTCACGATCGATGCAGACTTTGACCGTCTTACCTGGTATGGCCGGGGTCCCGCTGAGACTTATGCTGACCGTGACCATGCGAAGCTTGGCGTATACAGGTCGAAAGTAGCTGATACGGTAGCAAAGTATCTGGTGCCCCAGGAAAGCGGAAATCATACAGATGTGCGCTGGGCAGAAATCACAGACGCACTGGGACGGGGACTCCGCATCGAAGGAGACCGGCTCAGTCTCAATGTCTCCCCATGGACACCGCATGAGATCGATAACGCTTTCCATCCGAACGAGCTGCCGCCCGTACTTCATACCTATGTACGCGCGGGACTTGCTCAGATGGGCATCGGAGGGGATGACACCTGGGGCGCGAGGACCCATCCTGAATATATGATCGATAATACAAAGCCGCTTGACCTTCACTTTACCTTCAAAGGCATCTGAATCGAAAGCGGAAGTTAAAGAGTAGTTTTTCATAAGAGGCAGAAAGAATATGAGCGATTTTATTGTAAACATCATCCATCGTCCCGAGATGGTACCCGAATACTCCGCGACCGTGACCGGTCACGGGAAAAAAGAGGATATCGGTGATAAAAAGCTGCTGACCGAATCCCTTGATATTTTTAAGACACAGCAGCATCTGGCCCATGTGAACGGATTAAAGGTCACGATCCAGATGACATACGCCTCCCTTTTCAATGCGGAAGCAGTACAGATCGCAAAAGAAGACCATGAGAAATATGGCGACGAGATCGCGCTTTCCCTTCTCGGTCTTCCCTGTGAGCAGTTCCGCGAAAAGTATAAGACAAAAGATTTCTGCATATGGATGTTCTCCATGGAAGATAAGAAAGCGATCGTAAACGACGTCTTCGAAAAATTCCATGATGCATTCGGGTTCTATCCGGAATCGACCGGTTCCTACTATATGGATGCGGAATTGATAAACTATATCAAAGAGACCTATCCTTCCGTCAAGTGCGCAGTTGCGACCTGCTGGGAGGAAGGTCCCAAAGCCTACCACACCTGCAACAATAGTTGGTACACCTTCATGGACGGCGGTCCCTGGGCTCCCTGGATCCCCTCAAAGCAGAATACACATGCACCGGCAGCAAACGCAGCGGAAGATTCCGGTATCGTTGCGATCCCGCATCTGTCCCGTGATCTTCTGGCCTGCTATGACGGCAATGGATCGAACTTCGGTACACACCCTCAGAATGTACTTCGCGGAATGATCTATGACTCAAAAACATGGGAGTATCCTTATCTCTATAACCTGATCGACCAGTACCGCAGTCTTGAAAAATACAATAACGGTTATGCCTACAACATGATGTTCGTAGGACCGGGCTGGATGAATAAAATGGGAAGGTGGGAAGCACCGTATGAACTGCTCGTAAAATCTTATTCAGACGGATGCAGATATTACGGTGACCTCAAAAAAGAGGGAAAGCTCATAGATCTCACCATGTCTGAATTTGCCGATTACTACCGGGAAAAGAAATCCTACACCGAGCCGGAATGTGCCCTGTGGAGAGATATCCTGTATGGTTCTGACAAGCAGCTCTTCTGGTACTGCGACCCCTATATGCGCGCAGGTGTCAACATGGATCAGGGCGGCGCCATCTTCGATCTTCGTCCCTATGCCGCAAAACTCAACTGGCCTGTCGGTATCGGTACAAAGCACATTCAGGATGCGTCCTACCCCTTCCTCATCCAGGAGAAATACCGCGCGGGCTACTTTACTCACTATGCAGGGGAAGGCACGATCCGCAGCGCAAAAATCTGCCACGGAGGTGAGGAAGTCGATCTCTGCCTGACACGGACCCACGCTCACTTCTCAGAGGAAAAACTGACCGGTACAGACGGAAAATCCGTTCCCGGAGCAAGAAGGATCCTGACACTGGATCCTGTCGAGATCGAGTTCCACGATCTTACGATTACCCTGCAGACAGTCATGACTTTTGAAGAGGGATCGGGTGAGATCAAAATCGAGCGCAGGATCCTTTCGATGAGCGATCCGAATGCAGAGGTGGAAATCCGTGAATACATGGTGGCCTGCTACGGCACGACTGAATACACGGAGGACATGACCGGTATCACGCTTACCGTTACAGATTCCCACGGTAAGGATAAGAGCCTTCATTATGAGTATAAATGCCGTGAAATGTCCGAAAACGATGCAGAATGTGTCGAGGCCATCATACCGCAGATCGCAACGAAAGTCTCCATGCGGGCAACTGAGGGCTCTACAGGTATCATCCGGGAGGGATATGCGTTCTCACCGATGTTCACACTCGGCTTTAACAAAATCGTGAAGAATAAGGAGGTGTATGCGACATGGCTCAGGCTGGAAAAGGCAGATTAAATTACAGATGCCCGTCGTGCTTCATGCGGGATCTCGACATCGATATGTTCTATGACAGGGACAGGAAAGAGTATTACTGCCTCCGCTGCCAGTACACAGGCACCGAGGAAGAAGTTCTTCAGTGGAACGAGTTGGTCCGAAAGCGCTACAAGGTAATGGATCAGAGAATAACAAAATTTGACTTCGACTGATCTGTCTGAAAAGACAGTAAAACACAAGAAGGATCTGTTTTTGACTTCCCCGGAAGGAAGAAAAACAGATCCTTTTTTATTCCTTTTATAAGATCAGATATGCTCACCTTTCTTCAGTCTCGAGCACATCACCATCAGAATCCCATGTCCGACCGATATGTTGGCCGTATCCGACTCCCATGTATTACTCACACCGAGCGGAAAGGCATTGGTCAATGCCACCTTCTCACAGGTATACTTTGTGCCGGTGATCGTAACCTCTTCGCAGGTATCCGACAATGCAAAAACCGACAGTGACCAGCCATCCTTCCGGGGAAGTATAAGTTGACCGCAGCTAAAGATATACGTTTCTGTATCTTTCCCGATGAGGAGTGCACGTCCTCCGTGGGCAGCGATGAACGCGCCTGTCTGTATGTTCGAAAAGGTGTGATCCAGGCGGCCTCCGAAGGCACAGCACACCGCGATCTCCCGATATCCCAGATCCAGTGCGTGCCGGACAGCCAGCATCGTATCCGTATCGTCCTTTCTTGTCGGGAACCGCTCGATCGGAACGCCGCTGTCAGGCTGCGGGGCGGAATCAAAATCCCCGACGATCAGGTCGGGCTCAATATTCATTTTCTGCGCATACTGCCATCCACGGTCACAGGCGATCACATAGCGGACGCGCAAAAGAGAGTCCGGCAGTTCCGAGTAATCTCCTCCGGAAATAATTAAGCATGAACCTTCCATAATCTATCTCTCCGCTGTTCTTCCAATGATACACTCTATTATACCATATTTCAGAATGCGCTCTCTCGTCCGGCTGCAGTCCTGCCTGAATTTAATGAGTATTCCTCTGAATTCCGATTACTGTCCTGCCCATATCAAGGAACATTTCTCTGTCTCTCCGGATCGTCGAGCCCGTCGTCGTCAGCATGTTCCCGGTAATTGCAGAGCTCGCTCCGCTCTCAAAAGCTTTTCTGCCGTTCTCTCCCAGAAGCAGTCTTCCGGCCGCAATGCGGATATTACTCTCCGGATTTATGTAGCGGAATATTGCCACTGTCCTGAGTATTTCTTCTCTCGTCAGAGTCGGCAGATTCTCCAGCGGCGTTCCGGGTATGGGAAGCAATGAATTGATCGGGATCGATTTTATTTCGAGCTCGGACAGGTCAAATGCCATGTCGATCCGGTCATCCATACTCTCTCCCATCCCGATGATACCTCCCGAGCAAACGGTGAGTCCGGCTGCCCGGGCCCGCTTGATATTCGCAATCTTATCATCAAATGTATGCGTCGTGCAGACAGAAGGAAAAAACCTGCGTGATGTCTCAATATTATTATGATATCTCCTTACACCTGCTTCATACAGTCTGTCGAACTGCTCCTGCGTCAGAAATCCGAGAGAAGCGCAGAGGGATATTTTAAGCTCTCTGTGCAGTCTTTCGTATATTTCCACAATTTTTTCAAAATCAGCGCAGGATGGATGGTGACCGGAGATAACAATGGCGAATCTGTCAACGCCTTCCTTCTCATTGGCTTTCGCTTCGGCATATACGGTATCATAGTCAAGCAGACCGTACACCTCACAGGCCGTATGATTATGGGCAGACTGTGCACAGAACCGACAGTTCTCACTGCAGTTCCCGCTTTTTCCGGATATGATCGAGCACAGATCCACGCGGTCTCCGCTGAAATGTTTTCTGATCCTGTCAGCCCCTTCCGTAAGAGCATCCAGATCACAGGTCTTAAAGAACGCTCTGTCTTCATCTCTCTTCAGTCTTCTTCCGTCTATCACTTCTCCGGCGAGCGCCAGAACATCCACCATTTTTGTTTCTTCCATATTACCCTTCTTTTCTTTTTATCGAGAACAGAGAAATCACCAGAGAGAGTCCCATCCCGATCAGTGTAAGATACTGCAGGATGACTGCCGGAATTCCGACCGCCGCCAGAACCCCTCCGAAATATGTACCCGCCAGTCCAAAAAGACCGCCTACCATAACTGCTGCCAGCCATACGCCGGTCCTGACACCGGCCCCTGAGAAGGCATACACAGCGATCATGAGCGGGAATATAACGCCCGGCGTATAGATAGAATACGCTCCCGTAAGAAGACTCATGATGTCTCCTCTTCCCAGTAAGGCCAGGGCAAGTGCAAGACCTCCGATCACCATGACCGTTATTCTCACTCCCATGACACTTTCTTTCCTCAGGATATCCTTAACGAAAATCGTGGACGCATTTATGATGCAGGTATCCGTTGAGGAAAGTATGGCGGAAAGAAGACCGAATATCAGCAGTATCGTCACAAATCTCGGAAGCATGGAAGCAGCATACAGCAAAGCACCGCTGTCTCCCAGCTCTTCCGGCGTAACGTTGTATCGGATCCACATACCGATAAGCGTGATGACTGCTGAAAAAATCAGCAAGGCGATGCCTGATATGCGGGCTGATCTTCTGGCAATGTCTTTGTTCCCGGAAATGAAATTTCGGGACATAATGTCCGGCCCCAGAAAGTAGACGCCACCGATGACGAAGAACTGGGTGAAAAGATTTGCCGGTGTATAGTTTTCATTCAGAAGTTCAATGTTCCTTGCAACATCCGCAGTATTGCCGCCCTTCACAAAATACAGATAGCAGGCACATACGAAGACACCGAACAGGATCAGGATCAGCTGCAGTTTATCCGTCCGGACGACTGACATCTGACCGCCAATCGTCGTGTAGGCGATCACGATCAGGGAAACCATTATAAAGACCAGTCTGTCACTTTTTCCCAGCGCATAAGTGATCAGGCTGTTCATAGCGACCAGCTGCCCGGCGATGACGCCGATCCAGGAAATGACAATAATGAAAGCTATCAGCAGCTCCGCAGGTCTGCCTGCCGTTTTACCGGCCAGATCCGGCAATGTATCCGCATTTATCTCCCTGACTCTCCCGGATAGAAAGAAAGACTGGAGGATCAGTCCCAGAGCCCCGAAAGCAAGCCACCATATTCCGGGAAAACCGATTTTATATACCGTATCTGTGATGCCGATTGTGGTTGAAGCACCGACGACAGTTGCCATCAGGGTCATAACGACGGCAAAGGTTCCCTGGTTCTTCCCCGCCACAGAATAATCGGTAAAATTATGTATGCTCTTTATGTCAAGGATACCGATTACGATAAAGACGCACAGATATACAATTAAGGCAATAAAAAAGGTATTATTCATGATCATCCAGTCTCTCTTCCAAATAGTAAGTCACATGTCTCCGGTAACCAGGAAGCCATGTATAGTTATAACAGAGGACGGCGGGAATGTCAACCTTGCATTATATCAGGGTTGACATTCCCGCCGTCATAGTAATTTTCCTTCCGTAAAAACGTTACTGTTACCACCAGAGTGATAATCCGCCGATGATCTCGGCGATCACTCTGTTCCGCTGGGGACTCAGGCCATGGATACTCCGGAGCTTTTCTGCCCGTATCCCGATTCCGGCTATATAATTACTGTATTCGCCTGTTTCCAGATCTGATATGCCCTCCGTGAGAATACCGCAGACTTTCTCAGAACCTACATAAACGGAACTGTCTCTTCTTCTCTCAGTCTTCACCTGATAGAGCCGCTCGAGAACATCTGTCACCGTATCGGATATGAATGTGGTCACAGGAATATCCTTTTTCCGGATCATCTCCGGTTCCAGGATCACACTGAAATATATTCCGCCTTCCGGAGAGGAAAAGCTGCTTCCGCTATGTCCCCTGCCGGCCGTCTGCTGTCTGGCAACGAAGACCGTTCCGTGTGTCATACTGTCATTGCTGAATATCAGATTCCGTTTTGCCTCATTGTTCGTAGAATCGAGTGTATCGTAAACGAATACTTTTTCAGAGCAGATCTTTCCTCCTTCATCCGCATCACTGCCCGAATCCAGATACATACAGATCCCCGCTCTGGAGATGATGTCGCTGGTCTCTTCCAGCATATATCCACGATTGGTCACGGATTTGATCGGGTACCCGCTCTTTTTCAGTTCAGCAATGCTCTTCCATATGGCATTTCTTGAAACATTGCATTCTCCGGCCAGCATCTCTCCGGAAATATACGTACCTTTTCCCTTTTCCAGTGCTCTCAGCACTTTTTCCTTTGTATTCATCCGGGCAGCTCTTTCTTCACAGCTTTATTGACTGAGCCTGTACAGCTGTCATCGCTGCTGTATTGACAATGTCGCTGACGCTGCACCCGCGGGAAAGATCGTTGCAGGGTTTCTGAAGCCCCTGCAGGACCGCAAAGCACTCCGCACCCCCGATCCGCTGTGTGATCTTGTAGCCGATATTGCCGGCCTGAAGATCCGGGAAAATAAGGACATTGGCCCTTCCCGCAACCGGACTGCCCTTGGCCTTGCCGGCACCGATTTCAGGCACCAGAGCCGCATCGAACTGCATTTCACCGTCCAGAAGAAGATCCGGCGCAATTTTATGGGCGATCTCCACTGCTCTCTGCACTTTCGAAACAGACTCATGCTTTGCGCTTCCTTTCGTGGAGAATGACAGCATTGCCACACGGGGTTCCTCTATTCCGCAGAGTGTGCGCGCGGTATCCGCAGCAGCGACCGCAATATAAGCCAGTTCCTCTTCGCTCGGGCTGGGCACGACAACACAGTCAGCATAAACAAGAAGTCCATCCTCTCCCAGTCTCTTGTCCGGGCAGTCCATAAGGAAGCTCGAAGATACGATCTTCATATCCGGCTTTGTCTTGATGATCTGAAGAGCCGGACGCAGCATATCACCGGTCGTATGGACCGCTCCGGATACCAGACCGTCCGCATCCCCCATTTTGACCATCATAATGCCATAATACATCGGATCCAGAACAAGTCCTTCTGCCGCTTGAAGCGTAATGCCCTTCGCTTTTCTCAATTCGTAGAGCGCATGCACATAATCTGCGAACTTTTCGCTGCCTGTAGGATTTTCAATACGAATTCCGGTCAGATCAGCGCCGAGACGGTCCGCTTCCTTCTTAATCTCATCGGGATCTCCGATAAGAATCGGATCTGCCAGTTTTTCCGCAACAAGTTCAGCCGCAGCCTGAACAGTCCTCTCCTCGCATCCTTCCGGAAATACGATGGTCTTTCTGTCTGCGCGCGCCTTTTCCCTGACTCTTTCTATCATGCTCATCGCTTAATACCTCTCACAAATACCTCTCACAGATTGAAACCTTTCCAGACGTTCTCCCCTGTATAAGTCCGTGCCGTACTCTCCCCCCGCAGTACCCTGAGAGTCGGAAGGGCAAGAGCTTCCTGCTCCATCTCGCCCGGATATACACTGATCGGGGCGATAAATCCGCATCGTTTCTCAATAATCTCTTCAATGTCCTTAAAACGCAGAAGGCCTCCGGTCAGCAAAATACCGTCTACCTTCCCGCAAAGGACCGTGCTCATCTCACCGATCATCTTGCAGATCTGATAGATCATCGTATTCCAGACAAGAACGGCTTTCTTGTCACCGCGGTCGACCATCTCGTGAATCGCATCGGAATTGGAAGTTCCGAAATACTGGACAAATCCTCCCGATCTCGCACACGCAAGTCTCACCTCATCGATGGAATGTGTTTCCAGATAATCCAACAGCTGAAGGACCGGCAGCGATCCGATCCTCGTCGGTGTGAAGGCTCCTTCCCCGTCGGCGCCCATATTCCCATCGACCATGCGTCCGTGATCATGGGCACTTACGGTAATACCTCCGTCGATATGGGCGACAATAAAATTGCACTCTTCATATTTCTTTCCCATCGTGCCGGCATGATACTCCGCAACCGCTTTCTGATTCAGGACATGGGAGTGGGAAACACGGTAGATTCCCCGGATGCCGGTAAGCCTTGCATAATCACAGTACTCATCGACATTTGTCGGATTTAATGTATACGCCGGTTTTCCGTATTTCTGAGCAAATGTCCAGGCGATCATGACCCCCAGCTTTGCGGGATGTTCCGACCCGCCGACAGCTGCGACCGTATCGTCGAACAGCTTCTGATCAATTTCAGTAAGTCCGCCGGGCTGTGTGCAGGCGCTGCCTCCGCGCCCCACAAAGGCATCTATGTCACAGGGATCGACTTCCTCTTCAGCCAGCATTTTCAGAACAACATCGCAGCGCATCGGAAGCTGATCATTCACATGCTTATATTTCAGAAGTTCCGGAGCGTCATGGAACAGATTCCTCTCAAAAAGACATTCCTCATCCAGAAAGAGACTTACTTTCGTTGACGTGGAACCAGGATTGATAGCCAGAATTTTCTTTTTATCTTCAGACATTTGAAATACCTCACATTTTCATTCTATTGTTTCAGAACCAGCCCAGTCCGAAGAACGCACTGATCTGGCCGAGAAGAATAAATATCATAATAGGCGGAACGATGTACCGGATACAGAACTGCCACACATTTTTTAAAGCAAATGTTTCCCCGTTCCGCTCAAACTCCTCATCGATATAATGCGGTCGGATCCAGCCGAGGATCAGGGCCAGGATCAGCGATCCGAGCGGCAGAAGAATTCCTTCCGACACAAGGTCGAACGAATCCAGCCAGCAGCTCTGACCGAAGATCTGAGGGAGCCCCTGTGTTCCCAGACCGTCTATCGATATAAAAACACCCATGACCGCCACGACAAGACCGACCAGAATGGTGATCTTCTTCCGATCATGCGGTTTCTTATGGGAAATCTGCCAGTCGATCAGGGAAGACACGACCGTCTCAGCCAATGCGATGGAGGATGTAATCGCTGCAATAAAGACCAGTGCGTAGAAAATCACGCCGAAGAGGGCTCCGAACCGGCCCATGGCCTTGAACACAGTCTGCAGTGTGACGAACAGCATGCCCGGTCCCTGTGCGGGATCAAGACCTGCGGAAAATACTGCAGGCATCGTGGCAAGTGCAGCCAGAACAGCGACCATCGTATCCGCGATCGGAATGATCCAGGCGCTCTGTACAAGGTCATCCTCTTTCTTCATATAGGAGCCGTATGTAATATTGATTCCCATACCGATCGAGAGCGAGAAGAACATCTGTCCTCCGGCAGCGGATAAAACACTGATCCATCCAAAGTCACGGAATACGGACAGGTCCGGCTTGAAAATAAAAGAGAGACCTGCTCCCGCTCCGGGCAGCGTGACACTTCGAATGATCACGATGACCAGCATGCCGAAGAGCATCGGCATGGCTACAACTGAAAATTTCTCGATTCCGTCCGTGATGCCGGCTCCGACAATAATCATCGTCACCAGAATGAACACAAGCGTATAGATGACCGTCTGGACCTCATCAGCGGAAAACGCCGAAAAGTAGGCACTGCTGTCAGCTGCCCCAAGTCCGAAGGAGGCGCCGAGAAAATCTCCGAGGTTGACAACCGTGTATTTGATACAGAATCCGCCAAGCATCGTATAGAATCCCAGAATAAGAAGCGGGGCCAGCCAGCCGAATATTCCTACGAACGTAAACTTTTTGTCGATCCTGCGATATGCGTAAACGACGCCCCGGCCCGTCTTACGTCCGAGACCGAGTTCCGCAAGCATCAGGACAACACCGACAAGGACTGTCAGGATCAGGTAAATGAACAGGAAAGCTGCCCCTCCGTTCTTCCCCATTTTATACGGATACGACCATAGATTGCCAAGTCCGACCGCCGATCCGACAGTCGCCATCAGAAAACCAAATCTTGAACTGAATTCACCTTTTTTTCTTTCTGCCATAATATCTCCTCACAGTGCTCAGTTTCATAGAACGCAAAGAATGCGTATCCAATGATTTTACCACTGTTATATCTGTTCCTGCAATGCCAAAGGGTGTATGATATATTTTAATGGACAAAAACTGATCATCAATTTCAGAAGATCAGCTTGGAATAATCCCCTGAAAGGAGGTAAACATGTTCGAAAAAAGAACCGACCTTTACAAAAAAAAGGACAGGGAGACCTGGGCACAGATAAAGACCGCCCTCAAAGAAGGCGGTCTCACCGGTTTCAAAGCCGGACACTATCTGCAGGAGAGTGTTATGGCCGGAGGATGCGGAGCAAAACTTGATCCGCGTGACTTCGGACAGAAAGGGAAAGTCGACAGAGAAGTCTATTTTATCAAAGTGAAGGAATCCGATCTGGACAGAGCCAGACAGATCCTTCTGGAAAACGGGCTGACCGCCGAAATTGATGAGACGCTGCTCACGGATGCGGCGCTGAAAACAAAGCGGTCTTATATCTGAACGGAACAGCGGATCAGGAGGATCCGCCAAACGTATGCTCCTCAGTCCGGCGGGGCTTCCCGGAGCACCATCTCGATCAGGGAGGCGACACCGCCGGAGAGCTGTGCTATCCTGGGGATCCTCACATACTCTTTTCCGAAGATCTGGTGGACATTGTCAAGATGCGCACTGGCACCCAGGAACACGGCGGACGTCCTTATGCCGTCTGCACGCAGTTTTCTGACCGCTTTCTGTGCCTCAAGGACCGACAGCGCTCCCTCATATTCACGCCCGTTAAAATGCGCTCCCGGCACTGCCAGCGGCATGGAATCATTCGGACTGGCATCCGTCAGGATCAGGAGAAGGTGCGTCCGGCTTTCTTCCGGATCCTGTTCTTTTATCATCTTTCCGACAAGGCGGAACGCAAGCGCGTCCCGGTTCCATCCACCGGCGGTATAACTGAAAACGCCTTCAGCTCCTTTCCGTTCAAACGGCTTCATTCTCTGCACGACCGTAAAGCCGCGGATCGTCCTGTAAGAAAGGATCTGAACCGGCACGGAATTCTTCATGAGGCTTCGCGCGATCACGTAGGATTCCGCTGCGATCAGCTCCTGGACATGAAGGCGGGACATGGAAGCATCGAGAAGTAATGTCACACTGAGAGAATTTTCAATCTCATCTCCATCTTTCAGGAAGACGAACGGGTCATGCAGCACCTTCATCCTGTAGGTCTGCCTGGCAACAAGCCGTCCTGCTCTGGCTTTCTCAGGCAGATGCCTTGCATAGGTCGAAAACACTGTATCGAGCCCGGCTGCAAGCCGCTTTATGCTCTCCTCGAGCATAAGGGCATGAGCTCTGGCGTATTCCCTGTTCCGTTCCTGCTGCGTGTGCATCTTTCGGAGGATATCACGAATTTCCCGGTCAGCAGCTGCATGGCCGACATCGGTCCGTCTGATGTCCGGATGATCCTCCTGAGGTTTTCTGATCTGACCGTCCGCACGCAGACTTCCATCCCGCTCTGTAGCGCCAGGCACGTCACAGACCCACAGCCGCGAGGCAGCATCCCCATCCACGCAGAGCTCACTTTCCAGTATACGCATCTCATTTTCGTTATATACACAATCCCCAAAGACCGCGTGTATATACTCTTCATCTTTTTCCCCGGGAGCGAACCCGAAACGCATTCCGGCGGTGTGCGTCAGCAAAACATCTCTGTCTGTTGTTCCGCCTCCATCCGCTGTGTTGAGCATCAGTTTCTCGTTCTGTCCGCGTCTTTTACCGAACCCGCGCCGAACGGCATCACGAAATCCTCCTCCGAAACGGAAATCTTTCCTTTTGCCGGGCACATACCTGAAAAATTCCTCAAGAAACGCCTCCATAGTCAGAACAAGACCATCCGTATCCAGATTTCCCGGGAAGCGAAGTGCCTCATATATTTTTCTTTTTTTCCCGATCAGAAGCGTTTTCCTGCCTGTCACTTCTGACCAGCGGGCATTCTGCTGTTCATAGACAAGCATGCTCTGCATCTCCATCTGTTGACGCGACATATCCTGAAGCATTCGAAAGAAATCAGCCGCCCGCATTTGCCGAAGGTCTTTAAGCACCGGTCTCTCCCCGATCTCTTTCTCATACACACAGTTCTCGATGCCCAGCCACAGAAGTTCATCGTACTCATCCGCGCTTCCCGATGACGCATAGGAGTCAAAAAAATTGAGAAGTCTGCTCATATCGAACCATTTGACAGCGAGACCGATGACCATGTTGAAATACATGTCAGCCTCCCCTGTAGGATAAAAAGCAAGATAAGGCGGTTCGAAATCGTATCTTCCCGCTGCATTCCATATATAATTTCTGGCTCTTCTTGCGTTTCCCGAATATTGTTTTCTGATCATAACATGCCAAAGACTTCCTTTCTGCCCATCGCTGCCGGAATCCTCGAATTTACCACATCCGTGATCAGCGTCCTCTCATAAGCGTCGAATGTCTTGTTGACAATACTCATCTCCAGTGCCTGTCCCGCTGTCAGTCCCTGCCTGATCATGCTGAGCGCATCCATAAGTCCGCGAAGGTCCAGAGCCTTGTCGGAAATCTCGGCTTTCTGCGTTTTCTTCAGAAGCTCATCGAACAGTTTTACGAACTGGCTGCATATTTTCCGATTCATATCGGGGAAGCTGTTCATGATCAGCCTTTCCAGGTCCTCCGATCCGATCTCCGGCATGGAAAGGATCGCAAAACGGGAACTGAGTGCCTCATTCAGCTCCCGTGTGCCTGCGTATCCGTAATTCATCGTACCGATGAATCGGGTCCCGGGTCTAACTTTTATCAGATCGTAACCGGGCACATCGATCGCGCGCCGAAAATCCAGAGCGCTGTGCAGGACTGCCAGAGACTCGTTCCTTGCCATATTGATCTCATCAAGAACACCGAACCCGCCCTCCTTCGCACAGAGATAAATCGGACCCGGTCTGAAAGTCACCCGGTCTCCGTCGAATGTGTCTGTTCCGATCAGGTAGGTCGCGTCCATATTTATGTGGAAGGATACATTCCAGACAGGCATGGCAAATGCATCCGCCAGGTTTTCACACAGCACATTCTTACCGGTCGCCTTAGGCCCTGAAAGGAGCAGATTGCGGCCTGAAAGAAGTACCGCGAGTGCCCGCTCCCAGACATCTTTTCCATAATATCGATAGGCGGGAGCAGGTATTCTGTCCCTGTACTTTTCCCGGACAGGATATTTTTCGCGGAACGAAATAACGCCGGCGATCAACTCTTCCGAAATGCCTTCTTCCTTAAGGAAATCAAGTATATCTATCATTTTATGCCCCACCTCAGATCTTATCTTTATAATCACACTCCAGGAACAGCGGCTTCACCCGGATTACCTCGTCATACTCCTCCTGACTGACCCTGACCTCTGAATTCAGCCCTTTAAGATCACTCTTTACGACCTCCAGAGCTTCCCGGCATGTAGATGCACGGCCGCTTTCCAGTATCCGGATCATCCTCCTGCAGACGACCGGGTGCGCATATTGGGGAGGAAGAAAAAATCCGGGCTTTCCGGAGATATAGTCTGCTGAATCCGCCAACGCTCTCTCCCAGTTCTTACGGACAGCCCCCTTCGTATTGGACCCGATCGGAAGTGTGCCGGCCGCCAGCGAGAAGAACAGGAACGCCCCTCCGAAAAGAAGCAGGTACGGAGCGTAGGGTCTGCCTGCTGACAGGAAAAAAATCCCGCACGCAAGTCCGAGGAATCCGATGAGCGCAATGGCAGTAACGATCACAATATTACTTTTCGGCATCTGATCGACTGTGCGTTTTCTCCTGACTGCTGCCGACAGACCCTGATAAATTTCCGGCTTCTTTTCCAGATAATCTATATCCCCCTGCAGGCGATCGATTTCCCGCTGTACTTTTCCGGATACCGGTGCTTTCGTCTGTGCTTTCTTTCCTTTTGCCTCCTCTTCCGCTTTTTCGGTCATGAGCGGAATTTCCGGGTGGTTTTCGGACAGCCATTTAAGGATATTGTCGACATCCTGTTCTACTTTGAAATTGCACTGCTTTTCTCTTCCGTCTTTCAGAACGACGACCAGATATGGAATCGTACTGAACATACCTTTTCCGGTAAAGCCTCCGCTGCTCATCGCGACCCTTTTAAAGATCCGCCGAATATCGGAATAAACAACGTAGTATCTTCTCGATATATAAAAGCTGTTCAGGTAGAGTGCCCTTGCGCCCATACCGCAGGGTCCTGCCTTCACGCACTTCTTCCGATCATCCCTGAGAACATCCGGATCTAATATGGTTTTTCCGAACGGAACGGGTGAAAGAAACATAATGACCTCCCGGAGAATCTTCTCCTTCTGAAATAAGAAACTGCCGCACAAGTTCTCCCCGTGCGACAGTCCTGATCTTTCAATTAGTGTATCTGATATACTTTCCTGCCGCGTATATGACGCAGCTCATTCCTTTATGCAGCTTTGTACTTCTTTGCGCTCTTTAAGAAGATTGCAAGGAAAGCGATGGCGACAACAATACCTACCGGATATGCAACAAGCGTGTTATTGGTCAGAGCCGGGATCATGCCGAGGCACTCAGGTGCCATTACGAAATATGTGGCGGAGACCGCACTCATGAAAGTAGCGGGAATCATGCAGATCTTGTAGTTCCTGCCTTCCTTGGCCAGGTACATAGCGCCCGCCCAGAGAACGATCATAGCCAGCGTCTGGTTCGTCCAGCTGAAGTATCTCCAGATGACTGTGTAGCTCAGGAAACCGAGCGTGTTTCCGAATCCGAGGAATGCACCTGCACCGAGTACCGGGATGCAGAGCTTCAGACGATTTACGTATGATTCCTGATCGATCTTCAGCCAGTCGGCAAGTGTCAGTCTTGCGGAACGGAAAGCTGTATCACCGGAAGTGATCGGGCAGGCAATAACGCCGAGCATCGCAAGAATTACACCGACGGATCCCATCGTGTGAACACATACATCATAGATAGCGGCGGACTGACCGTCAGCCAGGATAGCTGCAAGGCCCGTATTGAGACCGTCTGTCACTTCATAGAGGGAGCAGCCTGCTGCAGCCCAGATCAGCGCGATGCAGCCTTCAGCTACCATCGCTCCGTAGAATACAAAACGGCCCTGTCTCTCAGACTTCAGGCAGCGGGCCATGAGCGGAGACTGTGTTGAATGGAAACCGGAAATAGCACCGCAGGCGACCGTAATGAACATAAAGCTCCAGACCGGTGTTCCTGCCGGATGCATACTTCTGAAGTGGCTCCAGATCTCAGGGATCTGATATCCGTTTACAGGAATACCAACGATTACGCCCACTGCCATGGCGATCAGGCAGAAACCAAAGACCGGATAAATACGGCCGATGATCGCATCGATGGAGATAAATGTCGCGATAAAGTAATAGATCAGGATAATTGCAAGCCATACAGTGGTCTGTGCAAACGGTCCCGTAACACCTTTCTCAGTGAGAAGCTTTACCAGAAGACCTGCCGGTCCGACTGCGAAAACCGTACCGACCATGACCAGGAGTACAACTGCGAATACACGCATGATCGTCTTCATGACCGGTCCGAGATAGATACCGATTACCTCG
The DNA here is from genome assembly GCA_946535445.1 of uncultured Lachnospiraceae bacterium. GTDB lineage: Bacteria > Bacillota > Clostridia > Lachnospirales > Lachnospiraceae > Chordicoccus. Next base: position 12,683 of record CAMNDN010000019.1, on the reverse strand, counting down.
GAGATGGATGCGCCGTTATTTCTCTCGGAAAGCATACCTGAGAAATAATCGTGGACCGCACCTGCGAAAATCGTACCGAACGTGATCCACAGGAATACGATCGGTCCCCACAGAGCGCCCTGCATGGCTCCGAAGATCGGGCCGAGACCCGCAATGTTCAGAAGCTGTACAAGGAACAGTTTCCATGCGGGAAGGACTACGTAATCGATACCATCGTTAATTGCGACGGCCGGTGTCTCACGATCATCGGGAGCAAATGCTCCGTCGACGATCTTGCCATAAGTAAAATAGCTGCAAATGAGTAGAATCAGACAGATAATAAAGCTTATCATAAAATCGCCCCCTTCATTATGATATAACTGATTCTGAATTTGTGTCGTCCCGGTCAAATTGGAACAGCATTATGTTTCATATTTTATGCTAAATACACCAATTCTCCACAAACGTCACACACATTATTATACATATTCACTATATTACTTATTCCAGAATAGTCAATAACCTTCCTTGTACTTTTTAAATACAATCCGAACTTTTCAGGATTATTTTTTATGCAGTTCATCAAAGTATGCCTGCTGCCGTCTGATCATCTCCGTGTCCTCAAAATAATTGATACGCATCGCGCTCTTGACCTCAGCCAGCGTCTGAGCGGCCTTTGCTCTGGCCGCCTCTGTTCCTTTTTTCAGGACTTCATATACATATTCGATGTTATTCTCATATTCTCTTCTGCGGGCACGGATCGGAGCAAGCTCCTCCTCGAGGACCTTATTCAGGAACTTCTTCACTTTGACATCACCCAGGCCTCCGCGCTGATAGTGTGCCTTCAGCTCATCGAGATTGGCGTAATCCGGGAGATATCTCTCAAAATGTTCATCCTTACAGAAAGCGTCAAGATAGATAAAGACAGTATTGCCTTCGATCTTACCCGGATCCGTGATCTTCAGATGTCCCGGATCGGTGTACATGCTCATGACCTTTTTCTTTACTTCCTGCGGAGAGTCGGAGAGGTAAATGCAGTTGCCGAGGGACTTGCTCATCTTCGCTTTTCCGTCTGTACCCGGAAGACGGAGACACGCATCGTTATCCGGAAGAAGAATTTCCGGTTCAACAAGCGTATGACCGTCACCGTAGATAGAATTGAACTTCCTTACGATTTCTCTGGTCTGCTCGATCATCGGTTCCTGATCCTCGCCGACAGGAACGGTCGTCGCCTTGAAAGCGGTAATATCGGATGCCTGGCTGATCGGATAAGTAAAGAAGCCGACCGGGATGCTGTTCTCGAACTTTCTCATCTGGATCTCGGCCTTAACGGTCGGATTTCTCTGAAGTCTCGCGACCGTAACAAGATTCATATAATAGAAAGTCAGCTCTGTAAGCTCGACGACCTGCGACTGAATGAACAGGTTGGATTTTGCCGGATCGAGTCCTACGGAAAGATAATCGAGGGCAACCTCAATGATGTTCTCACGGACTTTGTCGGGATTGTCCACATTGTCCGTCAACGCCTGCGCGTCGGCGATCATGATATAGATTTCGTCAAATTCACCCGAGTTCTGCAGTTCCACTCTTCGTCTGAGGGATCCGACATAATGTCCTATATGTAATCTGCCCGTTGGTCTGTCACCGGTCAAAATTATTTTGCTCATTTTCTTCTCCTCACCATTGTGACCATCGTCATGCCCATGACTTTCGTTAACGTTTCCGGACTGTCCGGGCTCAGATCCGCTGCCGGATCGCCTGAACAGTCCGATACTATTATATGGGCAATTCCGTCAAATGGCAATCCAATAAATTGTCTCAGGTCAGCTCTGCATTTTGGCACGCAGATCTTCATTGGCTTTCTCGACGTTCAGTCTGGTAAGGATCAGGGTTATGAGCAGATTGAAGCACATCGGCATCCAGAGATACATGATGTGAAGCATATTAAGACAGGAAGCGCTCTGCTCGGCAGCCCCTCCGACATATCCGCTGAAGGCCAGCAGCCAGCCGGCGAGCGCGGTCCCGATGCCCCCGCCCAGCTTGGTCCCGAGAGATGTACAGGAATACATCGTGCCGTCCACACGCCTTCCGCTCGTTAAATACGTGTATTCGGAGCAGGTCGCGATCAGGGCGTTCATATCGCCCTGAAGCGGGCTCATACCGATCGCGGCGACGGCGGTGCAGGCCAGCATCAGAGGCACTGATCCCAGATAGCCCGCGATGACGACACCCAGCCTCCCGACGGTACCGATCGTATAACCTGTCAGGTTCAGCCTGTACATGCCTCCCCATCTGGCGACCAGTGACGGTGTGAACAGAAGACCGATGATCATCGGAATGTTGATGGCCCAGGAGAAGACGCCGAGGAGATTTGCATTTTTCAGAACGTAGGTCATGTAATAGATACCCATGTTCAAGGTAGCGGAATAAATCTGCATCAGTATGTAAGAAGCACAGATCATAAGGTAATATTTGTTTTTAATAAGGAGCTTGAATGCATCGATCAGACTGTATTTTTCTTCGGTTTCCTCCTTCTTTACTTCTCCTTCGGCCAGTTCCTCCGGACTTAACTCCCTGACGGAAAATACAGAAATTGAATTGGAGATCACTCCCACGATCGCATAGATGATCGCGACCGTTCTCCAGGCTCCGGCACCGCCGCCGAAATATGCGACCATGCCGACTGTGATCGTCTGGATCAGCATGCTTGTCGAGAAGGCGAATATGAATCGGATCGAACCCATCTGCACACGTTCATGGTTGTTCTTTGTAATCAGCGCGGTAAGAGCGGAGTAGGCGATATTATTGACGGTATAAAATCCCGCGTTCAGCAGGGTATACGCTATAAAGAACCATGCGTACTGAGCAGTGGCACTGATGTCGGCCGGAATGCAGAAAATTGCGACCAGGCAAAGCGCGCAGCCGAAATAGCCGTAAAACATCCAGGGTCTGGCTTTGCCCATTTTCGTGTTCGTCTTATCAATGAGCGAACCAAAGAAAATGTCGCTCACACCGTCGAAGAGTTTTGAGACAGCGATCAGGGTACCGACGATGCCGGCATTCATGCCGACAGTATCGGTAAGGAAAATCATGACAAATGCAGAGAGCAGCGCATAAACTACATTGCCTGCGATATCGCCGGAGCCGTATCCGACTTTGTTGTACCATTTCAAATAGGTTTTTTCTTTCATATTGGTCCCCCTTGATAAAAAGATCAATCGTTTTGCGTCAGAGAATCAGGAACATTCTGTCAGGCTTCCGGATACAGCCAGAATGAAAACCGGTATCTCTCCTCATCTACCCGGTACTCTTCAGAAAGATCCGGTCCGCAGCTTTTTGAGCCGATCCCGGCCATTTTATGGTCTATGCACAGAACTGTATCCCCGCATTTTTCAAGCTCATAATTATGGCGCTTTTTCTCCAGTTCCTCCTGCGTATAGACCGATGCGTTAAAGGAGAAGGTGTTCCCGTCGCCTGATACCACACTAAAGGCTGATCCGCCTCCCGTGAGCCGAACATAGTCACACCCGCAGTGACTGCCGTTCTCCTGCGGACGGATGTAATCTTCGTGCAGATCCTCCACCTGTGAGCGGAAAATTCCGTGCCTTCCGCTGCGGCATTTGTCAATATAGCTCTCGTAAGGTCCGATTCCGTAGTATTCGACCCGGTCGAGCACCGGATCCAGGAACATACGAAGCCCTATTCTCGGTAATGTCTCGATCTGCGGGTCTTTTACCGCCTGTATCTCCATCCGGATCGCTCCGTCGGAACGGATGCGGTATTCAGACTCGATCCGAAGGATCGGCTGGACCGACATGGCGGCGACGGACTGCCGTACACAGATCACGACCGATGCACCCTCTTTTCTGACCTTCACTTCATAAGCCCGGGTCACCGTGTGGTCAAGACGCTCCCATCTCCACAGGTCGGCAGAAGCCGCGTCATTATCCGTCGGTGCTCTCCAGAGATTAAAGTCCAAAGGTCTCCTCAGGAATTCCTTCCTGCCGGATCGGATCGATGTGAACAGACCGGACAGTGTATCGAACACATATGTAAACCCGTCACCTGTGATCCGCAGCTCTGTTTCCTTCTCATCTATGACCGGAAACTGCGAATGACCACTCACAGAAGCATCTGTTCCGGATGCACCGATCATCCGGGCCGCCCTGTAATTCTTTTCGTCTGCGTTATGGAGCGGGATATCGTCGAATCCCAGCTCATGAGCTTTCGGTAATCCGGGAAGCTTTTCTTTCAGAGTATAGGTAACTGCCAGGAAGCATCTGCCGGCGTCCGGTACGGGAAGATCGAGAGGGACGGAAACTCCGGTATGCGGAGCGATCTTCGGCAAAACAATGGTTCCACCGGCAATTTCTTCACCATCTCTCGTAAGACGGTAACAGGCGTTCACAAGATCGGACGGATCCGTGAAATCCCAGTAATTTCCGATCGTGAGAAGACCCCTTTCGGAATCATAGGAAGAACGCAGCGGCCTGTGGACGTTTTTGTATTCAAGCAGTCCGGTATGCGGACGCCTGTCCGGATAGACAAGTCCGTCCAGACAGAAATTTTCATCATGCTGCAGTTCTCCGTGATCACCCCCGTACAGGTACACCGGTTTTCCGTTGGCAGCCATCCCGCTAAAGACCGCATGGTCACAGAATTCCCAGACAAAGCCGCCGCACAGGCGGGGATACTTTTCTGTCAGATCACGGTACTCCCTGAAATCTCCGGGACTGTTCCCCATGGAATGGCAGTACTCTACAAGGAGCAGCGGCTTCTCCGGATCCTCTTTCAGATAATCCGTGATTTCCGAAAACGCAGGATACATCCGTCCCCAAAGGTCAATTTTGGAAACATCGTACGCTCTGTCACGGCTCAGGTAGAAGGCACTCTCATAATGCGTAAGCCTGGTCGGATCGATCATCTTCGTTACGCGCAGTGATTCTTCAAATGTGCATCCATATCCGCATTCATTCCCCATGGACCACACCAGAATGCAGGGCCGGTTACGGCCGCGCAGGATCATGGACTGCACGCGGTCGACCGTCGCTTCTGTAAATTCCGGATTATCCGCGATCCTCTCGTGAGACAACCTCATACGTTCAGCATAATCACTCTCCGTAAAATACAGCGGGGCTGTCCCGTGGCTCTCATTATCAGCCTCATCGATGACATAAAGACCCATCTCATCACAGATTTGGTAAAAGTAAGGCACATTCGGATAGTGACTTGTGCGCACCGCATTAAAATTATGTTCTTTTATCAGCTTCAGATCTCGTATGACCCCGTCCCTCGTCACGACAGAGCCTGTTACCGGATCTGATTCGTGCCGGTTCACGCCGCGAAATTTTATCGGAAATCCGTTCAGAAGGACGACCCCGTCTTTTACACAGATATTCCTGAAACCGACCTTTTCGACGATCGTTTCATGAACCGTCCCGATAATAAGCGTGTATAAATTCGGTGTCTCCGCGTTCCAGAGGAGCGGGTCCGTAATATGAATCTTAACTTCATCTGTCTTCTCAACGGTGCATTCCGCGCAGGTCCTCCCGTCCGCATCACACAGCAGTTTCAGACTGATCGGGATTTTTGAAGTGCTGAAACGGAATCGGATGTCAAGATCCGCAGACTGATGATCCTCAGACAGCTCTGTCGTGATGACATAATCCTCGATATGTTCTTCGGGCCTGCTGACCAGATATACGTCTCTTATAATGCCGGACAGGCGGAACTTATCCTGGTCTTCAAGGTAGGAACCGTCGCACCACTTCAGAACAAGCACTGCCAGAAGGTTGTCTCCCCTTGTAAGCAGATCCGTAACATCGAACTCCGCCGTGTGATGGGTGACCTGACTGTAGCCGACGTACTCCCCGTTGAGCCACACATAAAAACATGAGTCGACCCCTTCAAAATTCAGATAGACGCGGGGTGCTTCCGGATTTTCCTGCCAGCTGAAATGATGCAGGTAGGCACCGCAGGGATTTTGCTGCGGCACATAGGGAGGATCGAACGGAAAAGGATATCGGATATTGGTATACTGGTTTCTGTCATACCCTCTCATCTGCCAGCAGAACGGGACGGTCTCCTTCTGCCATTGGTCATCCGTTTCATAATCCGTCCGAAAAAACTCCCTGCGCAGATCATGGATGTCTGTAAAATAGCGAAAGTTCCATTTGCATCCGCTAAGCATCTGTATCCGGTCCGATTCTTCTCTTACCGGATACGTACGCACACTCTCCGCAGCCCCTGACAGGGGAATAAAGTAGCTGTGGACCGGAACGGTGTTCTGGTGCAGGACCGACAGGTCTTCATACAGTCTCGGTATGATCACTTTCGATACCTCCTTTCTGCACTTAAAAAATCTATTTTCTCACGTAAAGCATACCGTTACCGTTTATGGAATCATATGAACGAAACAATTTATTTTCTGCACAACGCGCCGTGGCAGTAGCATATTCTCTCCGTTTTTTATAAACTGTACCGAAGACAGAATTTTCACCCGCAATACTATCTGGACAGCTGCGATCCGCGACGAAAAAAATAAAAAAAAGAAAGCATATGACGCTTTCCGAAAGAAAGGAACTCATTATGTACGTCAACTCGGGATATCTTTATAATTCAAGAATTCCCTTCAGAGAGACCAGACTGCCGCTTCGTATTCTGAGTGCCGGTACGTATCAGCTTCATACCTGGCCAAAGCTTCCCACCTGGCGTCCCAGAGGGCGCGTTGACTGGCAGCTCATCTACATTTCCGCCGGAGCAGGCCATTTCATTCTGGACGGACGGGAAATCATTCTGCCTGCGGGGAATATGGTCCTCTATCAGCCGAAACAGGAACAGCGCTATTTCTTTCTGGGAGAGAACAGTTCCCAGTACTGGTTCGTGCATTTTACCGGCAATCAGGTCAGGAACATTCTGAAGTATTATAAAATTCCTCTGGACGGGTACGTTCTTCATACGGGCATTTCCTATGAGTATGAAGATCTGTTCAAAAAAATGCGTGACGAACTGGTGGATTGTTCTTCAGACTACGAGGAAATGCTGACCTTCCTCTTCCGTGAACTTCTGATAACCATGAACAGAAGGATGAATGAGGGCGCACCCCGAATTGCAGGTTTCACGCAGGATGAGGTGACTCATGCGAAGGATTATTTCAGAGAACACTACAATGAAGATATTAATATCGAAAGATACGCTGCTTCCAGAAACATGAGCACAAGCTGGTTCAACAAATGTTTCCGGAGCATCACCGGTATTTCCCCCATGAAATTCATTCTGGATGTGCGTATGCGGAATGCGCAGATCCTTCTGGAGACAACAGACGGAACGATCAGCGAAATTGCGCAGATCGTAGGCTATGATAATCCGATGTATTTCAGCAGGGTGTTCAGAAAGGAAAAGGGCCTTTCTCCGTTAAAGTACCGGAAAGCCTACAGGGAAAAGCTCCTGAAAGATACATGATCCGGAAAGAGGTTCATAAAAAGACCCCGGAAGATCTGTGGTATGGAAGAGATCAGACTGGAAACAGCTGTCTGAAAAAATTGTTCCGAACATTGATGTTTATGCTATAATTTTCATAGTATGCACATAAAAAGGACGGAGTAATCGCATGGCAGGATTCAGACATGAGAACAATTTTCGGGAACTTGGCGGATTAAGGACAAAAGACGGGCGTATTGTCAGGAAAGGTATGTTGTACCGAAGCGGAGCTCTGGCTTCTCTGGATGAGCGGGAGCTGGCTGCCGTAAAAAAAATGGGTCTGAAAAGCGTTATCGATCTGCGTGGTTTTGTGGAAGAGGTCGCTTATCCGGACCCGCCCATCGACGGGGCCACGAACTATCACTTAAGCGCCCTGGTGGATAACGACGGAAATGAAGTCTCCTATTCCACCAAAGCGATGCTGCTCATGGCTGCAAAGGAACCGGGGATCAATAAAATGCAAAGCCTCGGCAAGCACCTCTATGCTTATATCGCGTTCGACAATGCGGCTTATAAAAAAATGTTCGATCTGCTGCTTGAAGAAAGGGCGCCGATGCTGTTCCACTGCTCACAGGGCAAGGATCGCACCGGGGTCGCTGCCATCCTGATCCTGCTCGCTCTCGGCGTTGATGAAACTGCTATCCTGGATGACTACGAGCTGACCAATAAATACAGAAAAACGCTCATACAGCAGGAAATATCCAGCCATAAGTTCCTGGCCCGGATCAGTAAGAATGTGCACACCTTCCTGTGGATCAAGGAAGGTGTCTACAGGTCTTTCGGACAGAATGTCATCGATACGATCAATGCGCGGTATCCGAATTATGAGGCCTTCTTTAAAGCAGAGTATGATCTGTCCCACGAGGATCTGGAGCGACTCAGAGAGCTTTATCTGGAAGTACCTGCAGAAGAAGCTTTATAATTACACAGAAGATTCATTTTGACTGCTGTATAAAAAACAAGGGGCTGTCGCAATAAGCAGAATAAGTGCATAAATATTCATGAAGGGACATCCACAGCGCCGGTACTTTAAATTTTCAAACGAAAGTGCAGAAAATTTATTAGTACCGCTGCGCGAGGACTAAGCGTGAGCGGTCCCTGAATGAATTATTTATGCATATAATGCTTAATGCGACAGTCCCTTTTATCTTTTACATATTTCTGTATTTCTCGTAACGTTCCTTAGCCAGTCTGGCTCCTTCCTCGAACAGCGTCTTCGCATTCTCCGGGAATGTACGTCTGAGAGACGCATAGCGAACTTCCCCGTTCAGGAATTCCTCGTAATCAACAGACGGTTCTTTGGAATCAAGATGGAACTTCGGCGTCGCATCCGGGTTGAACCGGTACAGGAACCAGTATCCGGCGTCGACGGCCTTCTTCATCTCATCCTGGACCCTGTCAGTGCCGCAGCGGAGACCGTGCTCCTGGCACGGTGCATAAGCGATGATGACGCTCGGTCCGTCATAGTCCTGCGCTTCACGGACCGCCTTTATGAGCTGATTGTAATCCGCGCCCATGGCGACCTGGGCTACATAGACTTTGCCGTAAGTCATAAGCATGCTGCCAAGATCCTTTTTCGGCTGTTTCTTACCGGATGCCGCGAACTGAGCTACCGCGCCGACCGGTGTAGCCTTGGAAGACTGGCCGCCCGTATTGGAGTAGACTTCGGTGTCAACGATCAGGACATTAACATTTTCGCCGCTGGCAATAACGTGATCCAGTCCGCCAAAGCCGATGTCGTATGCCCATCCGTCTCCTCCGTACATCCAGAATGTCTTCTTCGTCAGCTGATCCTTATAGCGAAGAATTCTCTTTGCCTCATCATCTTCCGACTTTTCAAGCGCAGCTATCAGTTTTTCGCTTGTTTCCGGAGATTTTTCAAAATCGTCAAATGAATCAAGCCAAGCATCCATCGCCTCGCAGGCTGCGCTGTCTGTACAGATACTTCGATACTCTTCCACTCTGTCCTTCTCATGCAGACGCTGCTGATTGACGGACAGCACCATGCCGAGGGAGAACTCTGCATTGTTCTCGAACAGGGAATTGGACCATGCGGGTCCGCGGCCTTTCTGATTGACCGTATAAGGAATGCCCGGCATTGCGGAGCCCCAGGCCTGTGAGCAGCCGGTGGCATTGGCCCAGTAAACGCGATCGCCGTAAAGCTGTGTCAGAAGCTTCGCGTACGGTGTCTCACCGCATCCCGCGCATGCCGCTGAGAACTCAACGAGCGGACGGCGGAACTGACTCCCCTTGACTGAATACGGGTCAAAAATATCCTTCTTCTCCGGCAGATCCAGGGCATACTCCCATGCCGCGGATGTATCCTCAGCCTCGGAAGCCGGGACCATAGTCAGTGCTTTATCCTTAGCCGGACATACATTCGCACAGCTGCCGCAGCCCGTACAGTCAAGTTCGCTTATCTGCATGGTAAAGTACATACCGGCAGCCTGCGCACCCTTCGCTTTTGCGGCTTTCATGCCTTCCGGCATATTTTCTTTCTCTTCTTCCGTCATCAGATACGGGCGAACAACCGCATGCGGGCATACGTAGGCGCATCTGTTGCACTGGATGCAGGTCTCCGGATTCCATACCGGGACCCTGACTGCGATACCGCGCTTTTCGTAAGCGGTAAGACCCATATCCATAACGCCGTCCTTGTACCTTGCCAGCTGGCTGACAGAAAGATCATCACCCTTCTGCGCGTTGATCGGCTCCAGGATCTCCGTGACGACGGCCGGTACATTTCTTGCAGGCTTCGGCGCGTCCTCGGCATCCTTCCAGGCATCCGGGACCTCAATCTCCACATAGGCATTGCAGCCTGCGTCGATCGCTGCCAGATTGCGCTTTACGACATCCTCACCTTTCGCGAAATAAGTCTTCTCCGCTGCCGCCTTCATGTAACGGACAGAATCCTCGACCGGTATGACAGGCATAAGGTTAAAGAAAGCGGACTGAAGGACCATGTTGAAATGACCGCCGAGACCAAGGTCGCGGGCGATCCTGGTCGCATTGATCGTGAACAGTCTGATCTCTTTTCCGGCGATCTCACGCTTAGCACCGGCAGGCAGATGTTTCTCCAGCTCCTCCTTATCCCAGGGACAGTTGATGAGAAGTGTTCCGCCCGGCTTTACTTCAGACGCGATATCATACTTTTCGATATAGGTCGGATTATGGCAGGCAATGAAATCCGCGGATTTTACATAATAAGAGGAGCGGATCGGTCTGTCGCCGAAACGCAGATGGCTCTTGGTAACACCGAAAGACTTTTTGGCATCGTATTCAAAATAAGCCTGTGCGAACTTGTCGGTGTGCGAGTTAATGATCTCGACTGTATTTTTGTTGGCGCCGACCGTACCGTCCGATCCGAGTCCCCAGAATTTGCAGCTCACAAGTCCTTCCTCTTCAAGATCGAGTTTCTCGGTCTCAGGCAGGGAAAGGTGGGTCACATCGTCGTTGATACCGATCGTAAAATTATTCAATGGCTCGTCTTTTGACAGGTTCGCGTAAACAGCCGCGATCTGGGACGGTGTGGTGTCTTTCGAGGAAAGACCGTAGCGGCCGCCGACCACTGTGAGATCAGATCGTCCGCGCAGGGCTGTACATACATCCTGATACAGGGGCTCACCGGCACTTCCCATCTCTTTCGTGCGGTCCAGGACCGCGATCGACTTACAGGTCTCCGGAATTGCTGCGATAAAGCGGCTGATATCGAACGGACGATACAGGTGTACCTGTACAAATCCGACCTTACCGCCTCTCGCGTTCAGATAATCAACAGTCTCCTTGATGCAGCCGGAGACGGATCCCATCGCTATGATGACACGCTCCGCATCAGGTGCTCCGTAATAATTGAAAATATGGTATTCCCTTCCGGTGATCTCACTGATCCTGCCCAGATAATCTTCCACGATATCCGGAAGAGCGGCATAATCACTGTTGTTGGCTTCTCTCATCTGGAAGAAGATATCCGGATTCTGAACAGTTGCCCGAATCATCGGGTGTTCCGGATTCAGGGCCTGTGCGCGCCAGGCATCGAGGGCATCATAGTCAACGAGATCTGCCAGATCACTGTAGTTCATCTGTTCTACTTTGGCCAGCTCGTGAGATGTACGGAATCCGTCAAAGAAATGTATAAAGGGTACCAGCCCCTTTATGGCAGCAAGATGGGCCACGCCTGCCAGATCCATGACTTCCTGAACATCACCGCTTGAGAGCAGGGCAAATCCTGTCTGGCGGCAGTTATAGACATCCGAGTGATCACCGAAGATGGAAAGGGCATGGGAACCGACCGTACGGCTTGCCACATGCAGAACGCCCGGAAGACGCTCACCGGCGATGCGGTGCATCGTCGGGATCATCAGCATAAGTCCCTGTGAGGAAGTGAAGCTTGTTGCAAGAGCGCCGGTCTCGAGCGCGCCGTGAACGGCAGCAATGGCACCGGACTCTGCCTGCATTTCAACGAGACGGACACGCTGCCCGAAAATATTCTTCTTTCCGTTCGCAGACCAGACGTCTGTCTTTCCCGCCATCGGAGAAGACGGGGTAATCGGATAAATAGCCGCAATTTCAGTGAATGCATATGCAATATAAGCGGCGGCCTCGTTGCCGTCGACTGTCACATATTGCTTCTGTCTGTCACTCATGGCTTTATTCCTCCTTCTATATGAATCGTTCCTTTAAAATGAACAGCCGAACTTCCCGCTTCACGGTAAAATCGGAAGTAAGAAGTTCAGCTATCTCTTTAAAATGCCGTCAGCATATAGTTATATCACATTTTTTCGAAAATGTCATAACGACTGTGCTTTTATGTATCAGGCCGTAACGATACTTGCTGCCTTCTGCAGTCCCAGCTTCTCGATCGCCTGTTCACGCATCTTGTATTTCTGGATCTTGCCCGCATCGTTCATCGGGAATCCGTCCACGAAGTCAATATACTTCGGCACCTTGTGCTTCGCCATATGGTCGAGTACGAATTTCTTCATCTCCTCGACGGTCATGGTCTCGCCCTCCTTGAGGATGATGCAGGCCATGATCTCTTCGCCCATAGCCTGGTCCGGAACGCCTATTACCTGAACGTCGCTTACCTTCGGGTGGGTATAGATGAATTCCTCGATTTCCTTCGGATAAATATTTTCACCGCCACGGATGATCATATCCTTCAGGCGTCCGGTGATCTTATAGTTGCCTTCCGGCGTTCTGCAGGCAAGATCGCCCGTATGCAGCCA
>CAMNDN010000018.1:0-33304 GCA_946535445.1 uncultured Lachnospiraceae bacterium | reverse complement strand
GGCACCGGCTGACGAAGGCGCCGGAGGCGATGAAGGCACCGGCGGTGACGAAGGCGCCGGCGATGAAGGCGGCGGTGATGAAGGCGGCGGTGATGAAGGCGGCGAAGGCGAATACTTCGACGAGGAAGGCTGACAAGAAAAAAAGGGGTTGTTGCCAAAGCAACAACCTCTTTTTTAGTGTATCTGCCGTTTGTTACAGAACGAGTTTTGCAGCTCCGTATATACCCGCATCGTTTCCAAGCTTTGCAAGAACGATCGGAGTTGCGGCGCAGGCCGAGAAAGCCTGTGTCCTGTAATAATTTCCCACGATATTGGTAAGGCACTCGCCTGCCTTTGAGACACCGCCGCCGATTACGATTATCTCCGGATCTGTAACGCATGCAAATGTCGCAAGTGCTGTACCGAGATATTTCGCAAAACGATTGACGATTTTCGATGCAACGGCATCTCCGTCCTTATATGCGTCAAATACGGACTTGGAAGTGATTTCCGTGTCACGAAGGACCGTGACCGCGACCGGATTCGCCATAAGCTCTTCCTTGGCAAGACGGACAACACCGGTAGCGGAAGCTACCTGCTCAAGGCACCCGCACTTGCCGCAGTTGCACGGATCGGTGATCTTGTCCTCGACATGAGCATGTCCGATTTCTCCGCCCGCACCGTGGGACCCTTCGAGAATCTTTCCATCGACGATAATGCCACCGCCGACACCGGTCCCGAGCGTGACCATGATCATGTTCTCCTTGCCTTCTCCGCCGCCCTTCCAAAGCTCGCCGAGCGCAGCGACATTGGCATCATTACCTGCACGGACTTTCATGTCAAGAAGTTTTCCGAGCTCGTACTCAACATTTTTCTCACCCCAGTGAAGGTTGACCGCTACCGGAACAACGCCGGCCATGACCGGTCCGGGAATTCCCACACCCACACCGACGACATCGTCCTTGGTATACCCTTTGACCGTCATCTTTGAGATGACCGTCGCAGCGATATCCGGAAGGATATTCTCTCCTCCGTTCTCTGTTCTCGTGACGATCTCCCACTTATCGATCACAGCACCGCTGGTCTCGAAAAGTCCGCACTTAATGGTCGTTCCGCCTACATCGATTCCGAAACATACTTTGCCCATAGTTAAACACCTTTCTTATTCATTAAATTTTCCTGCACACGACGATACAGCTCATGCGCAGCATTGTATCCCATCTTTTTCTGCCTGTGATTGACCGCCGCCGTCTCTACAATGACAGCAAGGTTACGCCCGGGTCTGATCGGAATCGAGTGACATAACACTTTATTGCCCAGTATCTCTGTCGTCTGCTCCTCAAGTCCCAGGCGGTCATATTCTCTCTCCTTATTCCAGTCCTCCAGCTTGATGACCAGATCGATTTCCTGAGAATCTTTCACATGTTCAACACCGTAGAGCATCCTGACATCAATGATCCCGATTCCCCGAAGCTCAATGAGGTGTTTTGTTACATCGGGAGCTGACCCGATCAACACAGCTTCGGAAACTTTTCTGATAATAACAACGTCGTCACTGACAAGACGATGACCTCTTCTCACGAGCTCCAGTGCCGCCTCCGACTTTCCGATTCCACTCTCTCCCGTTATAAGCACACCTTCTCCGTATACATCAACAAGAACGCCATGCATGGAAATTCTGGGAGCCAGTTCTCCACCGAGATACCGGATGATCTCGACCATGAACGAACTCGTTGTACGCTCCGAAATAAGGACAGGAACTTTATACTGATTCGCCAGATTTCTCATATCCTCAGTCGGCTCCGTGAGCGTCGTAAAGATAACACACGGAATACCGCTGGAAATAAACTTCTCGAAACAGTCATGCTGCTCCTCTTCTTCCTTGGAGATGATGTATGTGTACTCGACATATCCGATGATCTGAACACGCTCATGTGAGAAATGCTCATAATAGCCTGCCAGCTGAAGAGCCGGCCTGTTAATTTCCTGTGTCGTCAGTTCAATTGTCGTCATGTCGATTTCAGGTGTCAGATTCCGAAGATCAAGATCCTCCGCCAATTTCGATAATGTAACCGTTGTCTTCAACTGTACCTCCTGCTTCGATTGAAAAATCACCGTATTACAAAACGCCCGTTCGAAAATATTATACCATTTCAACAAAAAGAAGGCAACAACCCCACTGTCCATTTGTGAATTGTGTTGTCAGTCGGTGTGTGTTTTCTCTTCTTTTTCACTTCCTGAATGGAAAAACTCGTAGACACTTCGGGCGGAGCGCTCATTCATGGAAGGCGCATGGGTGAGCTGATCGAGCGTAGCGTCACGTATTCCCTCCACAGTCTTGAATGTCCGCATCAGAGCTTTTCTTCTTGCCGGTCCGATTCCGCTTATATCATCCAGCACAGAGTGGACCTGTCCCTTACTGCGGAGCTGCCTGTGGTATTCAATCGCAAAACGATGGACTTCATCCTGAATTCTTGTCAGAAGCTTGAATCCCTCCGAATCTGATCTGATCGGCAGTTCCCGGTCATGATAATACAGACCTCTCGTTCTGTGATAATCATCCTTCACCATACCGGCAACAGGTATATCAAAGCCCAGTTCATCAAGCACCTTCTCCGCCGCATGGACCTGACCTTTTCCGCCATCCATCAGGATCAGGTCGGGAAGTTTTGAAAATCCTTCATCTCCTTCCGCAGCCCTTCTGTAACGTCGTGTGAGCACTTCTTCCATGCTGGCATAATCGTTCGGTCCATCGACCCATTTGATCTTGAATTTGCGGTAATCGCTCTTTTTCGGCTTTCCTTTCTCGTAAACGATCATAGACCCTACGGAATCGAAGCCGCTTATATTTGAAATATCATATGACTCCATTCTGTCCGCTCTGCGGAGCCCGAGCAATTCCGCGATTTCACGGACTGCTCCGATCGTACGCAGTTCTTCTCTCTTCAGGCGTTCCCGGTCTTTGGACAGGACCATCTCCGCATTATCATGTGCCAGAGCAACAAGCTTCTCTTTCATACCCCTCTGCGGAATGCGGATCACAACTTTCGAGCCGCGCCGCTCCGTCAGCCATCGTTCGATCAGCTGACGGTCCGGTATATCCGTTTCGAGCATCAATTCTCTGGGAATGAACGGAGCACCTGAATAATACTGTGTAATAAAACTTGACACGACCTGGGCTGGGTCATCCGTATCGTCCGCTGTCAGGAAAAAATGCTCTCTTCCGATCAGCTTTCCGCCCCTCACAAAGAATACCTGTACCACGGCATTTCGGCTCCCGAGGAAGTCAGGCCTTGCGGCCTGTCCGTTCCCGGAGAAATCATACGGGTGGTCCGGATCGTTTCCGGTAACAGCATCCATGGCGATGGCCAGAATATCCCTGTCATTATCATCGTTCCCCGTGATTTTCTGCCTTTCTCCGATCTGCTTTATACTTTGTATCAGATCTCTGCAGGAAGCAGCTTCCTCATAGTTCATTTCCTCTGAAGCCTTCAGCATCTTCTGTGTCAGAGCATCAATTTCCTCCTGATATTTCCCCTTCAGGAAGCCGATCATCGAATCGACATGTTTCCTGTATTCTTCCTCGGAAATATATCCCTGACAAGGTCCCGGACATTGACCGATATGATAGTACAGACAGGGTCTGTCCCGGCCCTGATCCTCCGGGAGTCTCCTGCTGCAGGATCTGACACCGTATAATTTTCTCAAAAGTTCTACAGTGTCTCTCACAGCCGTCGCATTGACATACGGTCCGAAATATGACGACTTATCTTTCTTCATGCTTCGGGCGATCATAATACGCGGGAAAGCCTCATTTGTTGTTACCCTTATGTAAGGATAACTCTTATCATCCTTCAGCATGGTATTATATTTCGGTCTGTGCTCCTTGATCAGATTGGACTCCAGAACGAGTGCCTCAAGCTCTGAGTCTGTCACAATGTATTCAAAATGGTCGATATTGGATACCATCCGCGTGATCTTCGGGCTGCGTTTATAACTCTTCTGAAAATACTGCCGCACACGATTCTTCAGACTCACAGCCTTACCGACATATATGATCGTGTCATGGACATCGTGCATGATATATACGCCGGGTCTGCCGGGTAATTTTTTCAGTTCTTCTTCTATATCGAACATTTTCTCTTCGCTCATCGTGTCACGAATCCTCCGTGCAGTTCTTTTAGATTTCCTGTAATAAGAAAAGGGCTGCCGCATTTTTGGCAATGCAGCAGCACCCTGTCATTATTCAAGAACGCTTATACTTCATGGATATCATCATGGATATTGGTATTATCCTGCGTCTCCGGTCTTGTGTTCTCCTGTCTGGTCTCCGGTCTCACGAGAGGTTTCCTCTGCATATAACCCGGAATCTGCGGACCGTCAGCATTTCTGCCTACACCCTGCGGATAGCGCGGTCCCTGGGGAGGCATCGGCTTCGGGTTTCCATATCCCTGTCCTGTACTCCGGGGCGGATACGGCTGCCCGCCGTTCACAAGTCCCTGCTCCGCAGGTGCCGGATAAGGCATCTGATTCGAAGCAGTTTCCGGATAAGGCATCTGATTCGAAGCAGTCTCCGGATAAGGCATCTGATTCGAAGCAGTCTCCGGATAAGGTATCTGATTCCGGGCTGTTTCCGGATAAGGCACCTGTTCAGGAGCAAACTCGGGATTCTCCGCTGCTGCAGGATCCTGTAAAGATACCCTGTTCCCGCTCTCTTCGAAAACCGGTTCGGGAAGCCCTTCCGCCTCACGGAAGATCTTCATGAACTCTTTTCCGGTTATCGTTTCTTTCTGGATAAGATATTCAGACAGCTGATTCAGTGTACTGCGATGCGCGCTGAGAAGATCAAGAGCCTGTTCATAGGATTTCTTCAGAAGAGTCATAACTTCATGGTCGATCTCCGTAGCGGTCTGATCACCACAGTTCAGAACAGCCCTTCCGTCAAGATACTGGCTCTCTACACTGGCAAGACCCATCAGACCGAATTTTTCGGACATACCGTACTGTGTGATCATCGCGCGGGCAATCTTGGTCGCTTTCTCAATATCGTTGGCTGCACCGGTCGTGACCGTATCGAAAACGATTTCTTCCGCCGCTCTTCCGCCGAGTGTCATGACAAGCTGCGCTTCCAGTTCCTTCTTGGTATTGAGATACTTCTCTTCTTCAGGAACATTCATTACATAGCCGAGAGCACCCATCGTCCTCGGTATGATCGTAATCTTCTGGACAGGCTCGGTATTCTTCTGAAGAGCCGAGCACAGAGCGTGACCGATCTCATGATAGGACACAATTCTTCTCTCCTCCACGCTGAGAATACGATCTTTCTTTTCCTTACCGACAAGAACGACTTCCACTGCCTCCAGCAGATCCTTCTGGCATACCTGATGACGGCCGTTGCGAACCGCAAGAATAGCAGCCTCGTTGATCATATTGGCCAGGTCGGATCCGACTGCGCCGCCTGTAGCTAGAGCAATGGCGTCCAGATCGACGGTATCATCCATCAGAACGTCCTTGGCATGTACTTTAAGGATCGCGACACGGCCCTTCAGGTCCGGTCGATCCACGATGACACGTCTGTCGAAACGTCCCGGACGAAGAAGTGCCGGATCAAGAATCTCCGGCCTGTTCGTTGCCGCCAGGATCAGGAGTCCTTTGGTCGCGTCAAAACCGTCCATCTCAGCAAGCAGCTGATTCAGAGTCTGCTCTCTTTCATCATTCCCGCCAAATCTGCCGCTGTCACGTGTCTTTCCGATTGCATCGATCTCATCTATGAAGATGATGCAGGGAGCATTTTTCTTGGCTTCGTCAAAAAGATCGCGGACACGGCTTGCACCGACGCCGACGAACATTTCCACGAATTCAGATCCGGACAGGGAGAAGAAAGGAACTTTCGCCTCTCCCGCTACAGCCTTGGCCAGAAGCGTCTTACCTGTACCGGGAGGTCCCACGAGTAAGGCCCCTTTCGGAAGTTTTGCGCCGATAGCCGAGAACTTACCCGGGTTATGCAGGAAATCAACACATTCCTGCAGGCTCTCCTTGGCCTCATCTTCGCCCGCTACATCCCGGAAAGTGATACCGGTATCTTTCTGTACATATGTCTTGGCCTTGTTCTTGCCGACCCCCATGACGCCTCCGCCACGGTTCATTCTGCCCATGAACATACTTATGATCACCATGAACAGGATAAAAGGTATCAGAAAGCTCAGGATAGAGTAGACGATCTCGCTGATGATGGATGTCTCCTCTTTCGAGAACTCCACCTTATAGCGCGCAAGGCGCTCCGTCAGAGCCGTCTCATCCTCGGTCATAGCCGTGTGATAAGTGATTTTTCCTGTCTCGTCAGTCTGTGCGGTCGGTTCGATCTCAAGTGTCGAATTCTTGATCGTTACAGATTTGACCTCATTATTTTCCAGCATCTGTATGAACTTGTCATAGGTTATCTTTCTGGATGTTGACGTGTCAAGCATACCTGAGAACAGACCCATACCGATCAGGCCGACCATCAGACATACCAGAAAAATAATCAGAGACTGACGGTTCCGGTTTCCGTTATCATGCTGATTATTATTATTTCTGTTGTTATCCATTTTTCTCCTTTCATACGCGGCCGGTCCGTTCTGTACCGCCGCGATGTCTGATCTGTCCGCTGACAGGATCTTAAGGAACGCAGATACGCCATGGACAGACATATTCAATTATATGGATTTTGTCTCAAATATGCAAGAACATGTATTCCCCATACCTGTAAAACTTTTGTGAACTTTACGAACGATTTTCGAAAACGTTCCGGTTCCGTCTGCGGACATTCGCATTTTAAGCGGAACGGATCGTCGGAAGAGATCCATTACAGATAGTCAAATAATCTCTTTGCATCGCCACTCATATTCTGATATATTTAAAAGATGTTGAACTGTATGATCAGCCTCTTAAAGCGGTCCCGGTTCACGGATAAGTATCTCAGCGGATCGTAAGCGTCCGTTTTAACGATCGACCCGACACACGTAAGGAGGAACGCATGAAAATCGGCTTCAGTAATGAAAAATACCTTGAAATGCAGTCCGATATGATTCGAAAAAGGATCAATCAATTCGGCGGAAAGCTTTATCTTGAATTCGGCGGAAAGCTGTTCGATGATTACCATGCCTCCCGGGTACTTCCGGGTTTTCAGCCCGACTCCAAGCTTCGCATGCTGCTTCAGCTCAGAGATCAGACCGAAATTGTAATCGTCATCTCGGCGACCGATATAGAAAACAATAAAGTGAGAGGTGATCTGGGTATCACGTATGATACGGATGTACTGCGTCTCATGAATGAATTCAGGGACTGCGGTCTTTATGTCGGTTCCGTGGTCATCACTCATTTCACCGGCCAGGACGCAGCCGTCCTCTTCAAAAATCATCTGGAAAAGTACGGCGTACATGTCTATCTTCACTATATCATCAAAGGATATCCTCACAATGTCCCCTTCATCGTCAGCGACGAAGGATACGGAAAGAATGATTATATTGAGACGTCCAGGCCGCTGGTCATCGTGACCGCTCCGGGCCCTGGTTCCGGAAAGCTTGCCACCTGCCTCTCCCAGCTCTACCATGACCACAAGCGCGGAATAAACGCCGGCTATGCCAAGTTCGAAACATTCCCGATCTGGAACCTGCCCCTTAAACACGAGGTAAATCTCGCCTACGAGGCTGCCACGGCAGATCTGAATGACGTGAACATGATCGACCCGTTCCACCTTGAAGCCTATGGCGAGACGACCGTCAATTATAACCGTGACGTCCAGGCTTTCCCGGTCCTTCAGGCAATGTTCGAGACGATCTACGGCGAATGCCCTTATAAGTCACCGACGGATATGGGCGTCAATATGGCGGGCAAATGCATCGTCGACGATGAAGTCTGCCGCGAAGCCTCCCGTCAGGAAATCATCCGGCGCTACTATGAAGCCCTCATCGGTCTGGCCGACGGCACCCGATATGAGGATGAGGCCGACAAGATCGAAATGATCATGAAGCAGGCCCACGTTTCCAAGAGCGACCGCCGTATCGTCGCCCCGGCCATGCAGAGAGCGGAGAAGACAGGCGCGCCGGCTGCCGCGATCGAACTGAATGACGGCACGATCGTTACCGGCAGGACCTCCGATCTGCTCGGACCGACATCCGCGGCTCTTCTCAACGCATTGAAGATGATCGCAGGGGTCCCGCACGAAGTAAAAATCATTTCTCCGGAAGCGATCCAGCCTATACAGACTCTGAAGACGACATACCTTGGCGGTAAGAACCCGAGACTGCACACAGATGAAGTCCTCTACGCGCTGTCTATCTCAGCTGCTACGGACCCGAAAGCGGCAGATGTAATGGCCGCCCTGCCGGCTCTGAGAGGCTGCCAGGCCCACTGCTCGGTCATGCTCTCCCCTGTCGACCGCACACTGATGAAGAAGCTCGGTGTGCAGATGACCTGTGAGCCGGTCTATGAGAACAAGAAGATATTCCACTGATAAGACTGTATGATCTTTACCGTCACTCAATAAACAATACAGTTGATAAAAGCACCTGCACAGATATCGCAGCGAGATCATCTGTGCAGGTGCTTCTTATTTGTCTTTATATAAATGATAAGTATGATCGACCGTTTCAGATCGCAGAAAGCGCATTTGCAACATCCGCGATCAGATCATCCGTACCTTCAAGTCCGCAGGACATTCTGATCAGATTGCCCGGAACACCGCATGCAATAAGTTCTTCCTCTGTGAGCTGGCGATGCGTCGAACTGGCCGGATGCAGGCAGCAGCTGCGCGCGTCTGCAACGTGTGTCTCGATGGCGAACACCTTGAGCTCATGCATGAACTTCTCGGCAGCTGCTCTCCCGCCCTTTACGCAGAAAGATACAACGCCGCAGGTTCCGTTCGGCATATACTTCTGAGCGATATCATAGTACTTGTCCCCCGGCAGTCCCGGATAAGCTACCGACTCTACCTTATCACTTGAAGAAAGGAACTCAGCAAGTGCAAGACCGTTCCTGCAATGCTGTTTCATGCGCACATGCAGGCTCTCCAGGCCGATGTTCAGGATATAGGCATCCTGCGGGGACTGGATCGATCCGAAATCACGCATGAGCTGAGAGGTCGCCTTGGTGATAAAGGCACCGCCCAGGCCAAACTTTTCAGCATAGACGATTCCATGGTAGCTTTCGTCCGGTGTTGTAAGTCCCGGGAAGCGCTCTGCGTTCGCCATCCAGTCGAACTTTCCCGCATCTACGATCGCGCCGCCTACACAGGATCCATGACCGTCCATATACTTTGTGGTGGAATGTGTGACAATATCGACCCCATACTCGATCGGGCGGCAATTGACCGGTGTCGGGAACGTGTTATCCACGATGAGCGGAACGCCGTGCCTGTGAGCTGCATTTGCAAATTTTTCAAAATCCAGTACTGTAAGGGCCGGATTGGCAATAGATTCACCGAACACGGCCTTTGTGTTCGGCTTAAAAGCCGCTTCAAGTTCCTCTTCGGAGCAGTCCGGGGATACAAATGTAAAGTCTATGCCCATCTTGCGCATTGTCACATTGAACAGATTGAAGGTACCTCCATATATGGATGCGCTGGAGACTACATGATCGCCGGCATTTGCAATATTAAAGATCGCATAGAAGTTGGCCGCCTGACCGCTGGATGTCAGCATACCTGCCGTACCGCCTTCCATCTCGGCGATCTTGGCTGCAACGTAATCGTTGGTGGGATTCTGGAGCCTTGTATAGAAATATCCGGAAGCCTCCAGGTCAAAAAGCCTGGCCATATCAGCGCTCGTATCATATTTGAAGGTCGTGCTCTGGTAAATCGGGACTTCTCTCGGCTCACCGTTTCCCGGCCTGTAACCACTCTGCACACATTTTGTCTCAATATTCCACTCTGCCATACTCTGCCGCTGTCGGGACATATCCTCATGGTACAGGCACAGGTACTTCACCCGATGTGCTCCCATGACCGGACAGGAATCCGGTCTGTCCGGACAGCTTCTCCTTTCTCCTGTATATATCTGTTGCCAGGCATCAGCAAAACGAAGTTTCCCGCTTGAATTCCGGGAGTATTCATACGGCTTCCGCACCGGGAACTTCCGGGGCCTGTGCAGATCGTCCGAATTACTCATACAATTCCATCGCGTATATCGTTTCGTAATGACCTGAATACCTGCTACATAGTTTAGCAGATTAAAGCGTCAAGGACAAGACCCGCACAGATGTTTCAGCGAAGCCTCTTACTTTCTGCGGCCCGAAAACGCTGCGCGCTCACAGGGAGATCTCGTTGGCGGAATCCGCGTACGGATCCGCATCATCGTCATATCTCCATATGTATCCGCCGTCTGATTTTCTGTGTCTGCGGCACACTCCCGAGATATGAGAGATGCTGTAAATAGACTCAGCCTCCTTTATGCTGCTGTAGCGATGCAGCTCAGACATTGCTTTCGTATACTGTACGACTCCTCTTTTTTTCATAAGGACCCCCTTTCCGGTCGTATCCCGCGGGACCGGCACACGAAAAGACAGGTCCCTGTGCGGGATGACAGTTTATAAATTGAAAAAATGGAAAATTACGGCGAATGCCGTGCATAGAAAAATGAGAATGCGAAAATCGCATTCTCATTGTATATCAATCCGAACAACTTGTAAACCATCTGTTGATAAAATCGCTGTTGATTCCGCCTGTTCGTTAATTTTTCTGTTTTCAGCGTATTCTTTCTCACATGAGTTCTGCCTGCATAGCCATTATATGCATGTAAGCTCCGTATCAATTAAAGTCTATATCATAAGACTTCTCAAATACCCCGGCCGGCTCCAGTTCCTGCTCATATTCACGCTCCGGAAGTTCCCCGGTGAACGTCGTGCGGTCCAGACGGCCGTACCACGGCTCCAGACACACGAACGGAGCAGCCGCTTTCGGAGACCAGACAGCTACCAGAGGTGCCTCAAATCTGACAGTGACATAGGGCTTTCTGTCATCATCGCAGAGTGAGATCCTGTGGACCTGCTCATTCTCAATGATCAATGTATTGATGTCAAAAAGATCGTCGGTAATCTTCAGAAAACCGCCTTCCTCGAGCGGATAATCGCGCTTATCATCACTGAGTCCGCCGTCTTTAAGGTTCATCAGACTGATCTCAAGCGGTCTTTCCGTATCGAACGCAAGATAGCAGGCATTTTTCGGCGCGGAACTGTCTGTTGGCGGAGTATTGAACGCAGGATGTGCACCGACGGAGAAATACAGGGTCTCATCGGCCGGATTCAGAACACGCCATGTGATTTTCAGGGATCTTCCCGTCAGATTATATCCGACCTCGAACCGGAAACGGAACGGGTAGGCACCGAGAGTACTCTCATTCTCGATGAGAGCAAATCCCAGCTCGCAGCCCGGAACAGTTGCCTTTTCGAACTCGCTTCTTCTTCCGAACCCGTGCTGTTTCATGGAATAGGTCACGCCTTTATAGCGATACTCATCATGCATAACATTGCCGACGATCGGGAAAAGATTCGGGGACGTCCATCCCCAGAATGCGGGGTCTGCCTGCCACATGTACTCCTGACCTGTCGCGTTATCCTTCACGGAACGGATCTCGGCACCGGCGGAGCTTACCGTCACAGTCAGTTCGGAGTTTTTAAGAACATAATCAGCCATCTCAATTCCTCTCTTTCTCAATAACCATAACGCAATGCGATTCACCGACTTTTAACGTTCGGAACGCATCATAGTAAGACTATTTTACCGCATTTCCGCTGCTTTTCACACTATAATCGCAACAAATTCAGTGCTTTGCCGACTCT
Organism: uncultured Lachnospiraceae bacterium; assembly: GCA_946535445.1. Taxonomy (GTDB): domain Bacteria; phylum Bacillota; class Clostridia; order Lachnospirales; family Lachnospiraceae; genus Chordicoccus. The sequence continues at coordinate 21,511 of CAMNDN010000018.1, read as the reverse complement.
GTATGCTCCTTGGTCTTCCGGCGTATCCTCTGGATCGCGTTGTCTACCGACTTCGGTGTTTTTCCCAGGATCCCCGCGATTTCCCTGTAATCATACCCCCGGAGCTGCAGATCGAGAACGATCCGCTCCATCCGGCTGAGATTCTCATAAATCTTGTCGTACGTCTCATCGGCCCCTTCCTGGTCGAGAAGGATCTTCTCCGGACTGTCTTCCGGTCCCATATAGCTCTCCCACTCATCCTCCGAGAGGAAGACGGCCTCCGTCTGAGCTTTTCTTTTCTGTCTGGAAGACATTTCGATCGCATGCACGAGCTGACGGTCGATGCACAATGCCGCAAATGTAAAGAAGGAAGCCTTCCCGACATTATCCGGCTCAAAGTCCCGCACAGCCTTGTAGAGCCCGATCATACCCTCCTGGATCAGATCATCGAAATCTCCGCCCTTCAGGTACCTGGAAGCCGCCCTGTTCTTCACAAGGGGCTTATATTTCCGTAAAAGAAAATCCACCGCCTCGAGAGTCCCCTCCCGATAGCGGCGTACAAGTTCTTCATCCGTCATATTCCGAAAATCATTTCTTTCGGATACTGTTCTTCTCTTCTCCATACACTCTCCGAACTGATCTCACATGCCTCTCTGCCTCACGACCTCATACATGAGGACACCCGCAGCGACCGAGGCATTCAGAGAATCAATTTCTCCCTTCATCGGAATAGACGCGACAAAATCACATTTTTCTCTGACAAGTCTGCTTACTCCGTCACCTTCCGAACCGATGACCAGACCGACCGGACCGGTAAGCGGCAGGTCATACATGCTCTTGCCGTCCATATCAGCACACACGAACCAGAGACCTCTGTCCCGAAGTTTTTCTATCTCGTTGCCGATATTGGTCACACGGGCTACCGGGACATAGTTAATCGCTCCTGCGGAAGCCCTGACCGCTGCGGGCGTCAGTCCCACTGCGCGTCTCTTAGGCAGAATGACTCCATGCGCACCCGCAAGGCATGCTGTACGTATGATCGCTCCGAGGTTATGCGGATCCTCGATTCCGTCGAGGAGGATGATGAAAGGATCTTCTCCCTTCTCCTTCGCCCGGGCAAATATATCATCCACCTCAGCGTAGGCAAATGCCGCCGCCTGCGCAATGATCCCCTGATGATGCCCGGTCAGGGACATTTCATCAAGTCTTTCCCTGGATACATAGTTCACGATCGTGTCCCGCTTTGCTGCCTCGCGCAGGGCGGTCCCGATCGGTCCGTCGTGAAGATCTTCCTGAACGAAAAGTTTATCGATCTGCCTTCCTGAACGAAAAGCCTCGATGACCGAGTTCCTCCCTTCGATCCGTCCGCTGAGTTCCTCTTCCGTAAGTTCCCTGCTCACATGCTCTCTTCCGGGTCTTCCGCCTCTGCGTTTCCGGTCATTGTCATTATATTTTTTCTCTCTGCTCATTTTCCTGCTTTCTTATCACTGTCCGTTGGCTCGTACGGCTGTGCGTATCAGCTCCAGCATCCGCTCCTGCTTACCGGAAAGATACAGATAACCGATCAGTGTCTCAAAGCCTGTCGCTCTTCTGTAGTCGACCACTGTGGCGTTCTTGGCCATCGTATGAGATTTCGCGTTGCGTCCTCTGCGGTATATATCTGCCTCCGTCTCATCGAGCATGGGTTCGATGACCGCCATAGCATCTGACTGTGCATGTGCTTTGGCCAGCAGCGAAGACCTGCGATTCAGTTCATTGGGGCGCATATCTCCCCGCTGTACAAGCATGGTCCTGATTGCGAGCTCATAGACGGCATCTCCGAGAAAAGCCAGTGTGAGGGGCGCGTAAGCGCGCGCCTCGCTCTCTGTAAGGACCGGCTGAAAGTGATAGGTCTGCTCTCCCGGTATGTTCCGGTCAGAAGGACCCCTGAGCTTTTCCTCCAGGAGGGCCCGGAATCCGGCACCTACATTGGCTTTCATTTTCTTATTGTCATCTTCTGTGATATTACTCACCTTCCACCTCTTTATATGGCGGCCTGTTGCCGGCTGAAGTGCCCGGCAGCCGTTTCTGTCCGATTACTTTCTGCTCCACTTCACACCGTCTTTGGTATCCATGAGAACAATGCCCATATCTTTCAGCTGATCCCGGATCTCATCAGCACGGGCAAAATTTCTTGCTTTTCTGGCAGCCTGACGCTCAGCGATCAGCGCCTCGATATCTGCGTCGAGAACTTCTTCCTTCTTCAGCGCATTGATGCCGAGAATGTCGCAGAGCATGACAAGCGTATTCAATGCGGCTTTCGTCACTTCCGCGGAGCTCTCTTCCGTCACATTGATATTTGCATAGCGCACCAGATCGAAAACAACGGAAAGGGCGTCTGCCGTGTTGGCATCGTCATCCATTCTCTCGTCGAACTTATCGACAAAGCCACGGATCTCCGCGATCACTGCCTCATCGCCGTCAGCGGAAGGCCTGCCGGCATTTGCAGCGGTCAGATCCTTCAGCCTGTCAGCCGCTCTGCGGATCCTGTCCAGAGAATTCTCCGCAGCCGTCATAAGCTCCGCGCTGAAATTCAGCGGACTTCTGTAATGAGCACTCAGCATAAAGAGTCTCAGTACCTGAAGATCGTATTTTTCCGAGATGTCACGTACTGTAAAGAAATTTCCGAGAGACTTTGACATCTTCTTATTATCAATGTTCAGGAATGCGTTGTGCATCCAGTAGTGTGCAAATTCCTTTCCGGACGCGCACTCAGACTGAGCGATCTCATTCTCATGGTGCGGGAAGATCAGATCCTCACCGCCCGCATGAATGTCAATCTGTTCCCCCAGATACCTTTTGGACATGACCGAGCATTCGATGTGCCATCCCGGTCGTCCGTCACACCACGGAGACTTCCAGGAAGGTTCCCCCTCTTTTTTGGGCTTCCAGAGAACGAAATCGAGCGGATCTTCCTTTTCTTCCTCTCCCGAGACTTTCAGGTCACGGAAACCGGAGCGAAGGTCATCGAGATTCTTGCCGGAAAGCTTTCCGTACCCCCCGAAGCTTCTTGTACGGAAGTAGACCGTCCCGTTCTTGGAGTAGGCATTTCCTCTGTGGATCAGAGTATCGATCATATCGATCATATAAGGAATTTCTTCTGTCGCTTTCGGGTGGACGGTAGCCGGACGGACATTCATGCCCTCCATATCCTTCCTGCATTCCTCGATATAGCGTTCGGAAATAACAGACGGATCAACGCCTTCATCATTGGCCGCCTTAATGATCTTGTCATCCACATCCGTAAAATTGGAGACGTAATTCACTTCATAGCCCTTATGCTCAAGATACCTGCGAACGGTATCGAACACGATCATCGGTCTCGCGTTGCCGATATGGATCAGATTATAGACGGTCGGACCGCATACATACATACTGACCTTTCCCGGAACAAGCGGAACGAATTCCTCCTTATGCATTGTAAGCGTATTAAAAATCTTCATGGTATTCTCCTTCCTGCAATCAGTAAAGCTCAGATATTATCTCCGAAAACGCAGTCCTGTACTTCCTCGTACTCCCGCTCCTCCGGCCGGATCTCAACATCATGTTTCTCCCTGAGATGCGGCGCTTCACACAGTCTTTCACCGTCGCTCATCATGCCGCCTTTTTCGGCGCGGAGTCTGCGCACTTCCTCCTCGATGGAAATCATGCGGTTTATAAGTTCATTATTGACTCTTTTCAGCACCTGCATATCCTGAAGGATCGGATCCGGAAGATTCGTCTGGTCAATGGTCTCGCGGGGAACGACCTTATTCTTCATGCGCACAACACGTCCCGGAACACCGACGACCGTGCAGTTCGGAGGGACATCTTTCAGGACCACGGACCCTGCGCCGATCTTGGAGTTCGCGCCGATCCGGATGGATCCGAGCACTTTGGCGCCTGCCGAGACCATCACACCGTCCTCAAGGGTCGGATGACGCTTTCCCTGTTCCTTTCCGGTACCGCCCAGTGTAACACCCTGATACAGCGTGACATTGTCCCCGATCTCACAGGTCTCTCCGATGACGACACCGGTTCCGTGATCGATAAAAAACCCTTTCCCGATCGTTGCTCCGGGATGGATCTCTATACCGGTCTTTCTTGCTGCCCGCTGAGAAATAAGTCTGGCTTCGAAATATTTTCCTTCCTCCCACAGTTTATGAGCTTTCCTGTGGGCCCGCATCACATGATAACAGGGGTAGAGAAGCACATCCCAGTATGTCCGGATGGCAGGGTCTCTCTCTTTATAGACTTCATAGTTTTCCTTGAGATCTTTAAGCCACGTCATAATCATTCCCCCGTCTTCATGTCTTTTGCATTTCCGGATCCTCCGAAAATGCATACTATCAATCAGTCTATCAAAACTCACACTTTTGTCAAGTCAGTGTAACTAAATCGGGAACGCCCGCTTCACTCTGAGAGGTCCGTTCAGTCTTCAATACAGCATACAGCCTGAGCGGAGATTCCCAGTTTCTGGCCCGTAAAGCCAAGCTTTTCCTCCGTTGTAGCTTTCACATTTACGCGGTCGCAGGCAATTCCCAGTGTTTCCGCAATATTTGCACGCATCCGGTCGATATGAGGACGCATCTTCGGAGCCTGGGCAATAATTGTCGCATCAATGTTGCAAATGCTGTATCCCCTCTCACGCAGCATCTCACCCACGCGGGCGAGCAGCACTCTGGAATCCGCGCCCCTGTATTCCTCGGCCGTATCCGGAAAGTGCAGCCCGATATCTCCGAGCGCTGCAGCTCCGAGAAGCGCATCCATGATCGCATGAAGGAGGACATCCGCGTCAGAGTGTCCGAGAAGTCCGGTCTCATGCGGAATCTCAACACCTCCCATGATCAGTTTTCTTCCCTCGACAAGCCTGTGGACATCATAACCGGTACCCATTCTGTACATACTATTCCTCCTCATAAATTGCCATACCTTACTGCTCTCATCTATTTTACTCTATTCCCCACTTTTCAGCACTACCGAACTGAAAAAAAGCGGTCTCTTCTGAGAGAAACCGCTTCTTTCTTCTTTTAAGAGAAACTATTAAGCTGACATCTTCATCTGTATCCGTCGTCTGCCTTCGAAATCTCTTCTCCCGAAGAGTCCACCGCCGCCTCAAGATCCGGCAGCTGCTTCGAAATTGCCGTCTTAATAGATGCCATGACAGAGTATATTCTGGTACTATCCCCATCTTTATAGGCATACAGGGAGTTGACCGCATCGTTGGTGTCGCCGATGGCGACCTCCGTCACATTTCCTTCCGTGTCCGTCACCTGCAGCATGTATTCCGGAACATCCAGACCATATTGCGAAAGATCCGTCACATTCTCCAGCGTCTGATAAACCGTGACCCCGGTGACTCCGGAACAAAGTGTATTCATGGCATTCTGATCGACTTTGAAATTCCTGTCGCCATCATAAGACCACCTGCCGTCTATACGGCTGAAGGAAAGCGTATCGCCGCCTTCCGGGGTCCAGCTGATCGTCTGGATCCGGTTGGCTGTCAGACCGATCAGTGTTTCCTTTTCTTCCTCAGCTGTATCAGAATTTCCTTTCACCGCCAGATATATTCCTATAAGGATGACCAGGACCGCGAACGCCCCGATCAGAAAAAATGCTTTCTTTTTCAATTGTCCTGTCCTCTCATCTGCTCATTCGCTTCACTGTTATAAAGATACCGGTAATAAGTACCGCAGCCGGGAGACCGAACATCACGATATTGCCGATCAGGGCCGATGTTCCTTCCGGTACCGTTATGCTCGGTTCCTGCATGGACTTGGCCGGAATGGATACAGTGATCTCCCGATCCGTCAGATACGTAATGGAGTCAGCGAACAGCTGCATATTTCCCTTCGGCATCTCCACATACATCTGCATCAGTGATGAGAGGGCATCCGAATTGAACAGGCACGGAGAAGAATAGTAGAGGATCTTCGTCCTTTTGATGTCTTCCTCTTTCTCATCCGTCTGTTCTTCCTTTTTCTCCAGATCCACATCCGGTTCGCCGTAGGATCCGCTGCTCATATTTTGTTCAATCTTAACGCCGAGCGTGAACGGGCCTTCCGCATCACCATCCTCTTTTTCCAGCGTATCGGTATCCAGAGGCTTTGTAAATGCCTCCGCAGACGTTGTCAAAAGCGGAGTCGCGGTGTACGTAAGATCATCATCGTCCGTGTTGACGCCGAAAGCCTGCGCATAAGCATCAATAATATTGAGGCCTGTGACCTTCCCGGTCACATCCGCGGATGCTATATCCGGCATCAGAATGTATGGAGCCGTCGTGTAATGGTTCGAGTCTCCCTCGACCACCAATCCCGGAATACGCGAGATTCCGTAAGAAGCAAGAATGCTGTCGAAATTCGGACTCTCTTCCTTCGAAAGAATGGATACCAGAAGTGCTTTTCCGCCGTCAGCCAGATACTTGATGACTTTTCCTGCTTCACTCTCCGTAAAGTCAGTCTGCGGAGCAAAAATGATCAACAGATCACAGTCTTCCGGGATCCCGGCACTGAGCAGATTAATATCTGAAACACTGATACTTGATTTCTCCAGCAGATCTTTCATATCGGAACTTAGGGGAATCTCATTATGACCGGTGACCGTATAGGCAGAACTTGTATCTCCGCCCGCAACATAGGCGATCGCGCTTGTTAACTGTCCCTCTCCGTCAAAACTGATATTATTATTGCCGGTATAGTTCATATAGTCCTGAAGATAAATCGAATAATTGTCAACGACCTTGGATTTATCTCCCGACGTGACGATCACGCTGTTGGGTGACACAGCCTTATCCGTATACTGCTGATAAAATGTAGGCTGGGCAACAATGTCAACTTTCTCGATTTTAATGTGATCGGATGCTGCTTTGTAGGAGTTGAGCAGTTTTTCAATCCTTGTATCCTCGCTTCCGGTCTGTACCAGATAATGGAACGTAACATCCCGGTCAAGAGCAGATAGAACTTCTTTCGTCGTATCCCCAATTGTAAATATCTTATTGGTGGACATATCAAATTCCGTGACATCGGAAGGAAGAGCCCCCACGATCATATTGATCACAACGATCGCAGCTATAATGATTACCGCCATACCGGTAGCAAACGATCCGTTCACAAGACTTCTTCTGTCCAATTTTCTGTCTGTCACGTCTGAAATGCCGGTCCCGGCAGCTGACGCATTTGTCTTCTTTTTAAACAGATTCATACTTAAGCCTCCTTAATTCCAGCGTCTTCTCTGCAGCGATGTGTAAGTGAGCACAATACCGATCACGGCCACAGAAAGGAAATACAGAAGATCTGTCAGACTGAAATTGCTGTATGCAAAAGATTCAAAATGTGAATAAAAATCCAGACACTTTAATATCGCCTCTGTTTTTCCCGAGAACCAGCCGGGCTTGACAAAATACAGGATGATCACAGCTGCCGCACCTAAGCCTGCAGTTCCGAGTCCGACGATGGAGCTGCCGGTCATCACCATCAGAACCAGGCCCAGAAGAACAGCAAGGGCAAGGAACAGGACCATTGAGGATACAGACGCCTGGCTGAGCAGTGAGTAGGTGTTATGCATGATCATGGTCACGAAGACGAACAGCAGGCTTCCGATGGCTGCAATGATCTGGTTATCCGTCAGTGAACTGATGAACATGCCGCATGAAAGATAAGCACACCCAATCAGGAAAAATACCAGAATGCTGATGTAACTGATCGGAAGAGCCGGTTCTCCGAACGGCATGATCATAAGCGGAAGAACGCACATGACCAGACAAGGAACGGCATACACCGTGATCAGTGCAAAATACTTGCCCAGTACGATTCCCATCGGAGAGACAGGCGCTGTGAGCAGCAGCTGATCCGTCTTCTGGCGTCGTTCCTCCGCGAAAGAACGCATGGTCAGCACCGGGACAACAATATAAAATATAAGGTTCGAATTAAAAACCGCGTAAATAAGGCTTGAAGCGCCGCTGTACAGATTGTAAAAGCGGAACATATAGCCGACAATCAGCAGCATGACCGCGATAGCGATCGCTCCGTACATGGAGGTGAGACAGCTCTTCACCTCTCTTTTATAAATCGCTGTCATGCGTCCTCCTCCTTTTTCTGTTCGATGCCGATCTGATCCTTATGCCCGGCATCGCTGTCTGCTTCGTCATGCTCTTTTGAGCTGTCCGTTCCCTCTTCTGACCCATCTTCGGTATCTGTATAATCGACATCACCTTCGACTTCTGTAAGCTCCAGGAAGATATCTTCCAGACTGGCTTTCTTTACATCGACGGAATAATACGGGCAGGCTCCTTTGGAGAGGGCCAGAACGATCTCTTTCCGGGGATCTCCGTCACTCTTATAATCAATCGTGGCAACGAGAAGACCGTCGTCTCCTTCTTCTACAGTCACATGATCCTCCCCGGCAAAATCATCGAGAACTTTTCTAAGTGTTTCCTCATCTGCGGGAGATGTAACAATGATCTTCGTTCCCTCTCCCTGACCTTTAGCCAGATTTTCCGGCGTATCGAGAGCAGTAAGTCTGCCGTCGGAAATAATCATGACGGTATCACAGATCTCACTTACTTCCGCGAGAATATGAGAGCTCAGGATAACAGTATGTTTCTTTCCCAGCTCACGGATCAGTTCACGGATCTCGATGATCTGCTTCGGGTCAAGACCTACCGTAGGCTCATCGAGGATCAGGGTCTCAGGATCACCGACCAGTGCCTGTGCAAATCCCACACGCTGTTTATATCCCTTGGAAAGGTGCCTGATCAGCCTGTCCTTCACATCGCTGATGCTGAGCTCCTCCATGACCCTTTCCACAGATGCTTTCCGCTCTTTTTTGGGAACCTTTTTGAGCTCGGCGACAAATGTCAGATACTCGTAAACGGTCATATCGGGATAGAGGGGCGGTATTTCCGGCAAATAGCCGATGGTACGTTTAGCTTTCTCCGGTTCATCCATAATATTGTATCCGTTAATGATGATCTCACCTTCCGTCGGTGCCAGATACCCCGTCATGATATTCATTGTAGTTGATTTTCCGGCCCCGTTCGGTCCGAGGAAGCCATACACGGATCCTTCCTCGACCTTGAAACTTAAGTCATCGACGGCGATGTGGTCGCCGTACCACTTCGTTAGATGCTTTACTTCAATCAAGGCAATCCTCCTGCTCTTTCATATCTTTCTGAAAAACTTTCCGTAAGAACCTTAAAAAGCAATTGATAAGTTACCTTCCGAAGGCTCTTTCCGAAAGCACCTGCTAATAGTAGGCGTCAGTTGTGTCATTTCTGTGAAGAATCTGACTGCATCTCCGCACAGCACATACGCGTCACATAAAAATCATCGTTTTCATGACACGAAAAAGCTGCCGCACATCGGCGACAGCTTCCTGCTGCAATAGGTAAGATTAACTCATATCACGAAAAATATCAATCCCCGAAAATCTTTTCCAGCTCATCCTGGCAGATCACTTTAACTCCGTGAGCGGACAGGAGCTCAGCAGCCGCCTTGTTGTCAGCCACCTTGATGACCAGATAAGCCTTGTCACGCTGTCTCGTCAAAAAAGCATACGTGTACTCAAGATTGATATTCTTCTCACCGAGGATTGCAAGGATATCGCTGAGCGCACCCGGCTCATCCTTCATCTCGACGGTCAGGACCTTTGTGATCTGGCACACATAGCCTTCATCTTTCAGGACTGTCACTGTCTCGTAAACATCATCCACGATCACTCTGGCAATACCGAAATCCATGGCATCAGCAACGCAGAGTGCTCTCATATCAATATTGTTCTTCTGAAGGACCTTGCAGAATTCTGCAAGTGTCCCCGGTTTATTCTCAAGAAATACGGAAATCTGTTTTGTTGTCATAACATTCCCCTTTCGAAAATCAGCCCTTGTAAAGATTTCTCTTGTCAATGACACGGACAGCCTTGCCTTCAGAACGTGTGATGCTCTTCGGGGCGACCAGTTTTACATTTGCATAAATACCAAGCATAGACTTCAGACCGGATACCAGTTCCTTCTCCTTTGCGGTCACCTTGGACAGCTCATCAGAGAACATCTCCGGTGTCATCTCGACGCGTACTTCAATGGTGTCACTGTTCTTCTGGCGGTCGACAATGATCTGATAGTTCGCTGCATAACCGTGGTTAAGCAGAACAGTCTCGATCTGTGACGGGAATACATTGACGCCTTTGACGATGAGCATATCGTCGGAACGACCGAGCGGCTTTGTCATCTTGACAAATGTTCTTCCGCAGGAACACTGTTCTCTTGTCAGAATACAAATATCTTTCGTCCTGTAACGAATGAGCGGGAACGCTTCCTTGGCGAAAGAAGTAAAGACAAGTTCACCCTTTTCTCCTTCCGGAAGTACTTCCCCGGTCTTCGGATTGATAACTTCTGCGATAAAGTAATCCTCATTGATGTGCATTCCGCTCTGGTCCTGACATTCAAAAGAGACACCCGGTCCGGAAATTTCCGTCAGACCGTAAATATCATAAGCCTTGATTCCGAGAGCCTGCTCAATATCATGACGCATCTCCTCTGTCCAGGCCTCGGCTCCGAAGATTCCTGCCTTCAGATGGATCTTGTCACGCAGTCCTCTATCATGGATCGATTCCGCGAGATATGCCGCATAGGACGGCGTACAGCACAGGATCGTAGACTGAAGGTCTGTCATGAACTGGATCTGTCTGTCGGTATTTCCCGAAGACATCGGAAGAGTCAGGGATCCAAGCAGATGGGAACCGCCGTTAAGACCGGGTCCGCCGGTAAAAAGACCGTAACCGTAGGAGATGTGTACAACATCTTCCTTCGTCGCACCTGCAGCTACAAGCGCACGGGCACAGCACTCATCCCAGAGATGAATATCGTTCATCGTATAAAAAGCGACAACACGGCGTCCGGTCGTGCCGGATGTTGACTGGATCCTGACACAGTCTTCAAGCGGACGCGCCATAAGTCCGTAAGGATAAGCCTCCCGCAGGTCATCTTTTGTAAGGAAAGGCAGTTTATGTAAGTCTTCGATTCCTTTTATATCTGCTGGAGTCACTCCCTTTTCTTCCATTTTTGCGCGATAATACGGAACGTTATCCCAGACTCTCTGAACAGCATCGACAAGGCCCTTGCTCTGCCATTCAACAATCTGTTCTCTGGAAGCGGTTTCTTTTTCCGGTGAAAAATATCTCTGCATTGCTATATCTCCTTAAAACGAAAAAATCTAATGCCTAGAATAGCACATTTTAGCAATTTAACGCAATATCATAATACAGTTTTTTATAACTTTCAGATATTTATTGTTTATAACATGTCTGAAAACCGTTCATGATCAGAATTTCAGCGTTCTGCCTTCATTGACAAGACGTGCAAATTCTTCTGCCTGGCTCTCTCTTCCGGCTTCATCCAGAATATTCAGACGACCGACACTGCCTACAGGGTATGCTCCCTCCAGGAAGATCTTTCTTGTGATCTCATACCATTTTCTTCCGGTATCCATGGTCGTCCCGTCCTCAAAGAGAATCAGGTCACCCCCCTCTGAATGCTCATACATATCAAAATCCACATAGGTATCATACCAGTAATAGATCCGAACATATCCGAGCCCTTCTTCCATTCCTCCGATCACGGCCGGATAATATTTTTCCGGCATAGCGGCCTTCAGTCCTGCTGCAGCCTTATCATCTCGTCTCCATAAATCCGGTCTGATTTTTTCGGCTGTTCTTTTAAAAAGATCGGACGCCGCATCGAGGAGGTGTTTTTCTTTATTTCTGTCCTCCGGTGAGAGATGACAGAAGGCATAGATTTTATCTTCTTCCGAATAATCCATCGGTATCACCTGCTTTCTATTTATTTGCTCAGTCGGTGTCAGATACACGCTGCTTTTTTAAATAAGATAAGACAAGATCGATTTTCCTATTGTACCCTCAGGCATCTCCAGATCGAAATTGTCTGCGATCGTATAACCGATCACACCAAAACAGTCTGTTTCCGGAAGAAGGCCGCTGCCCTTCATGGAAGGTGAATAAATGAGAAGCGGAACTTTCTCTCTTGTATGGTCAGACCCGGTCCATGTCGGGTCATTCCCGTGATCCGCGGTGATCATAAGAAGATCATCCTCTCTCATATGACCCAGGAACTCTCCCAGCTTCACATCAAAGCGAACAATTTCCTGGGCATATCCCTGCACATTTCTGCGGTGCCCCCAGAGTGCGTCGAAATCGACAAGATTGGTAAAGCACAGGCCTTTCCAGTCATCCCTCTTCGCGACATCAATAGTCTGTTCCATTCCGTTCACGGAACTGGTCGAATGAATTGCCTCCGTGATCCCGTATCCATCGAAAATATCGGATATCTTTCCAACGGATATGACATCATAGCCGGCATCCTGAAGGCTGTTGAGCGCAGTCGGTCCCGACGGTTTCAGCGCATAGTCGTGTCGGTTGGACGTACGAACAAATTCCCCTTTGCGTTTCCCGACATACGGTCTTGCAATTATACGACCGACCTTCCATTCGTCACGCATCGTGATTTCACGGGCATAACTGCAGATGTCATACAGTTCCTTCAGACCGAACGTCTCCTCATTTCCGCAGATCTGAAGAACAGAGTCCGCGGAAGTATAGACGATCATCTTATTATTGTATATTTCTTCTTCTGCCAGCTCCTCAATGATCTCCGTGCCGCTGGCAGAACGGTTGCCTACGACCTCACGCCCGCTCTTCTTTTCGAGAAGGTCCAGAAGCTCCTTCGGAAACCCGGTGTCTGTAAACGTAACGAAAGGTTTCGTCGTGTGGATCCCCATCATTTCCCAGTGCCCGGTCATGGTATCTTTCCCGCTGCTTCGTTCGACCATCTTTAGAGCGTAACCGATCGGGGACGAGGGCGCTTTGAGAGCCGGTACCGGCTTGATATTGGCAATTCCCATGCTCACCAGATTCGGGATCAGAAATGTCCCGACGTTCTCCGCAATGTGCCCGAATGTGTCGGCTCCCTCATCCCCGAAAGCCGCCGCGTCCGGCGCATTCCCGATTCCCATGGAGTCGATCACGATGACAAATACTCTGCTATATTTTTTCATATCTGCTCCTCAAAACAATATTATCAAGTCTGAGACGATTTCATTTCACAAATTCATCGGAGACTTACGTCACATTCATTCTGCCTCAGGGATCACAGTTCTGCATCGAACCCCAGAGGAAGAAGTTCGGACAAAGTATAGACTTTAAAATCCGTCTCTGATACAGCCAATACAATTTTGAACTCAGACGGACTGCAGAATTCCGACATGACCTGTCTGCAGACACCGCACGGCGCACAATAATCCGTCAGAACACCGTCCTTCCCCCCTACGATCGCAATCGCGTCAAAATCCTTTACGCCTTCCGCAATTGCCCTGAAAAAAGCCGTGCGTTCCGCGCAGTTGGATGGGGAAAAGGCAACATTTTCGATATTACAGCCGCCATATACTTTTCCGTTCTTCGCAAGAAGCGCCGCACCAACCTTAAAACGGCTGTACGGCGCGTAGGAAAACTTTAACATATCTATGGCGCATCTGATCAGATAACCATATTCTTTCATGAAAATACCCCTTGTGCGGATCCGGCTCAGGCTTCCCGTTCGGCTTCCTTCGCAATTTTTACGATTCGACTCGTTCCAAGTCGGTCAGCCCCGAGTTCGAGGAACTTTTCCGCATCTTCCAAAGTAGCAATACCGCCGGCCGCCTTGATTTTCACACCGGGTCCGACATGCCGGCTCATAAGTGCCACATCCTCAAAGGTAGCACCTCCCTTGGAAAAGCCGGTCGACGTCTTTATATAATCCGCTTTGGCCTCTGTGACGCATTCGCAAAGACGGATTTTTTCCTCTTCCGTCAGAAGGCATGTCTCGATAATAACTTTCAAAACACGATTTCCGCACACAGCTTTCAGCGCACGGATCTCTTTGGTCACATCATCGAACCTGCCGTCCTTGACCCAGCCCAGATTTATGACCATATCAATCTCATCGGCACCGTTCAGCAGTGCATCGGATGCTTCAAAGACCTTTGTCGCGGTACTTGAATAACCGTTCGGGAATCCGATGACTGTGCAGATCTGTACTCTTCCGCACAGATAGTCCTTGACCTGCCTGCAGTATCCGGGAGGAATACACACCGATGCCGTCTTATATAAGATAGCATCGTCACAAAGAGCTTTAATATCATTCCATCCGGCCTCCGGCTTGAGATTGGTATGGTCTACATGACTCAATATCTCTTCGATTGACATAAGCGCCTCCTAAAGTACAACTCATCTGAGATTAGTTTCCAAAGCAAGTACCATCATTTCCGTAAAAGCAGTCTGTCTGTCATAAGAAGATAATTCTCTGCCCGAATACAGTTCGTCAGATATCGTGAACATGGCAAGAGCCTGTTTTCCCAGGCGGGCCGCATTCATGTACAGAGCGGCTGCCTCCATCTCCGTGCAGAGAATGCCCATTTTTTTCCATCCCGCCATTGCGTCCGGATCATCATTATAAAATGCATCGGCAGAGAGAACATTTCCCACCTGAACTTTCGTGCCCAGATCAAGCGCCGTACAATATGTCTTATAGAGAAAGTCCCATGTAGCGATCGGGGCATACGTTCCGTTCAGCTTGTACATCTCTGCCCATGACGATGTTGTGCAGGCTCCCTGTGCCAGAACGATATCCATGATCTTACAGTTCTCACTGATCGCTCCTGCAGAGCCGATCCGGACAATTCTCTCCACGCCGTAATAAGCATAGAGTTCATAACTGTAGATTCCGATTGACGGAATGCCCATACCTGATGCCATAACGGATACTTTTTTCCCTTTATAAGTACCTGTATAGCCGTATACATTACGTACATCCGTTACAAGACGGGCGTCATCAAGAAAATGATCCGCTATATATTTCGCCCTGAGAGGATCGCCCGGCATCAGTACCGTATCCGCAAAATCCCCCGCTTTGGCAGAAATATGAGGTGTCGGAATTCTGTCTGTTCCTTCCATATTCTCCTCCGTTCGATTTCTTATCTCAATTGATACGAGCTTCACACGCGGCATTTACGAACAGGCTTATCATAATACGCCTGCCCGCTCAAAATGGTAAGGAAGTTATTTCAAATGACACTCGCATTATGCCTTCTTCAGCTCTTCCTCGCTCATCAGGATCCGGATCGCACGGACAGCCGTCTGAATTGCGGCATCCGTGTCATGCACAACAGGATTGGGAAGGTTTTTCTTCGCCCTCTCCTGATTTGCCATGACAAGACACACGGAACCGACCCGTACCCGGCGAAAAGCTCCAACTATAAACAAAGTCGCGCTCTCCATTTCCGAAGCAAGACATCCCAGACGCAGCCATGCATTCCACTTATTCTCCAGGTCATAGGATACCGGCATCGATGCCGGATCATGCTGTCCGTAGAAAGAGTCCTTGGACTGGGTCACACCGATATGCGCACGGTGTCCCAGCTCTCCTGCAGCCCTTCTCAATGCATCTGTGACGGTAAAGTCCGATACAGCCGGGTATTCGATGGGGGCATACTCACGCCCTGTCCCGTCCATACGAATCGCCCCGCTGGCAATCACCAGGTCACCGCTCAGGATATTCTCCTGCATACCGCCGCAGGTACCGACACGGATAAAAGTCTTTGCTCCGCACCGGATCAGTTCCTCCAGAGCAATTGCAGCGGAAGGTCCCCCGATACCGGTAGATGTTACACTGACTTTCTTTCCGTCGAGCGTTCCGGTGATCGTAATGTATTCCCTGTTATCCGCAATGCGTACCGGATCGTCAAAGTAAGCAGCGATCGAAGCACACCGTTTCGGGTCTCCGGGAAGAATGACATACTCTCCCACTTCGCCGGGGGCCACCTGAATATGATATTGTCTGCTCTTGTCTTCCGAATAGTTTATCATTGACTCAGCCCTCGCTTTTTACTCTTATCAATGACTACAGTATAGCAGATTGCCGAAACATTTCCCACCTTTTAGGGATTATTCAGCATTTTTTCACAAATGGACCGGTCGCGCGGTTCATGTCCATGATCAGATAGCGCCACACAACTCCGTAATCCCCCTCAAATGTGACCGCATGCATTCCGATTTTTCTTGCAGCTTCTACATTTTCTTCCCGGTCATCCACGAAGATACATTCTTCCGGAGTGAGATCATATCGGTCGCAGATCAATTCATATATCCTCAGATCCGGCTTAACAAGCTTCTCGTCGCAGGATACGACGATTCCGTTGAAGGTCCCTTCCGGATACGACTCCGGAAAATAGTCATGGAACGACGGTGCGGCGTTCGAGAGAACATACAGCCCGTATCCCGCATTTCTCAGATCCGCCAGAAAATCATATACTCCCGGCAGCGGCTTCATGCATATTGTCCACCGATCAAGGCAGATCCCTATTTTTTCATGGAATCGGCTGTCGCACCTTGAACATACTCTTTTCAGGCATTCCTCCTTCGTCAGGATCCCCTCATCCATCATCCCCCATTCCGGTCCCTTGAAGAGTTCGCGCATGACAACATCCTTTTCCTCCTCGGTCTCACAGAATGTATCTACGACCATCCGGGGATTATAATCCAGAAGGACGTTGCCCATGTCACATATAACATTTTTGATCATAAGGCATTCTCCGTGGCATTTCCCGCCTCTTTTGCAGCTTCCGCCTCTTCTGCGGTTCCCACCTCTTCTGCGGCTTCCGCCTCTTTTGCGGCTTCCGCCTCTTCTGCGGTTTCCGTCTCCTTTGCGGCTTCCGCCTCCTTTGCGGCTTCCGCCTCCTTTGCGGCTTCCGCCTCTTTTGCGGCTTCCGCCTCTTTTGCAGCTTCCTCTGCGAGTTCCTTCAGCGCCGCGTCAGCGACTTTTACCTTAGCCATCCTGTTATAGATGATAATTCCTTCGACCACGCCTGCAGCGGCAGCCGCCACTGTCAAAGGGATCAGGAGCATCCTCTCTATCTTATTCATCAATAAAACCTCCTTAAAAGTACCATTACCAACAGGCAGACCGCACCGGCGGCCAAATATGTCACTCCGGTCTGCATTTTCCCTTTCCTGTCCACACGGAACATCTCGGGATGATGTCTGTGTGTCCAGATCGTATATTTCTGTCCCATCATATACTTCTCCGTATCCTCGACAGACACCTCATCGATAGATATTCCTTTCACCTGAAGTCCGTGAATATCATGCATGAACATAAGATTTCTGAACTTCTCATACTTTTCTCTTGTTCCTTTGTGCTTTACGGCACGGACGAAAATACCTTCCGCCGGGACCGAATAATAAAATGTATTGAGAAGAATACTGATTCCCATACTTATGCACACGAATCCGATAACAAAACAAAGTGAACCGATCGTTTTCATTCACACCTCCACTGAAACTACTAAAACTACTCTTTCCCAACTCAGGCTTCTAAAAAAAGAGCCCCATAACTCCTCCCGCAATCAGACCTCCCAGATGAGCAGTAACACCGACTCCCGGTGTATAAAATCCGGGAAGTATCGCGAGTCCGATGCCAAAAGCAAGCCTTGCAAGGCTTAATCTCTGATTACGTATTCTCTTTCTTATTACCATGACCACGTAGGCGCCGATCAGGGCAAATACAGCGCCAGATGCACCCGCAGAGACCGTTCCGGTATCATTTTCTGCGATATCGCACAGAACCGACAGTATACTGCCTGCCGTCCCCCCGATAAGATACAGGATCAGGTATCTGACATGTCCTGTCACCGGCTCTATATACTCACCCAGCGCAATCAGAACGATCATGTTATTAATAAGATGGGCAATCCCTATGTGAAGAAACATACAAGTCACGAGCCTGTAATATTCTCCGTCCAGGATCCGCTCCGTAACAGACGCCCCCATCCGGATAAGAACCCCCGTATCTTCACTGCCTCCGAGGAATTCGCAGATGATAAAGAGAGCCACATTTACCAGGACCATAAAAATCGTGACCGGGCATTTTTTCAGATATTCTCTTTCATCTATCATCTCTCTCGTTTTCGTCATCAAGTGACGCTTTTCCTTTTCCTGTACTCTCTGTTCTCATTATATTATAAGAGAATGCTGTACTTTTCTCTGTACTCCCTGCATACATCGGAAAGGCAGCATTTGTCGCAGTAAGGTTTTGTTCTCGCAGTACATACTTCCCGTCCATGCAGCACGAGTCTGTGGCAGAAATCATTTCCTTCCTCCGGGGGAATGATCTTCCACAGCGCCATCTCCACTTTTTTGGGATCCTTAATGCCGTCTACAAGTCCGATCCGATTGGTGAGCCGAATGCAGTGCGTATCCGTGACAATTGCGGGCTTCCCAAAGACATCCCCCATGATAAGATTTGCGCTCTTCCGTCCGACACCGGGCAGTGCGAGCAGTTCCTCAAAGGTCGTCGGTACCTTTCCGTCATACCTGTCCCTCAACACCCTCATGCAGGCGCTGATATCACGCGCCTTGCTGTGTCCGAGCCCACACGGCTTTACAATCGCTTCGATCTCATCGGGTTCCGCTGCAGCCAGCGCATTTACATCAGGGAACTTTTCGTAGAGTTTTTCCACTACTACATTTACCCGGGCATCAGTACATTGAGCAGCAAGCCTGACACTTACTAAAAGCTTCCATGCTTCATCATAATCCAGCGTGCAGTCAGCACCCGGATATTCTTCCCTCAGTCTGTCTATCACAGTGAGGGCCAGTTCTTTTTTATCCATATTTCACACCATCCGTTAACCAGATGTATCATAGTATAATACAAAATCTCTGAACTTTCACTCGTTTTAACGACCTGCAGCTGAAGTAAAAAGAAATATGGATGAATTTCTTTCAATCTTCACATAATAGATATTGACATATTGTCGTTTTTAATGTATACATGTGTCTTGTCAGGTGTCATGCTGAGTACAGATAGGAGTTATAAAAATGGAAAATATCAAGGCTTTCTTAAAACGCAAAGATATTGTATTCTCGGCTAAACGCTATGGGATCGACGCGCTCGGTGCCATGGCTCAGGGTCTCTTCTGTTCCTTACTGATCGGAACGATCATCAATACGATCGGTTCTCAGTTCCATATAGCCTTCCTGACAGCGCCCGTTGCGAACATCGGGGGCACAGACTATACAGTAGGTGGACTCGCATCCGCCATGAGCGGTCCCGCAATGGCTGTCGCCATCGGAAACGCTCTACATTGTCCTCCTATGGTCCTCTATTCGCTTATCACCGTCGGCTTCGCTTCCAACGCTCTCGGAGGAGCCGGAGGACCGCTTTCTGTTCTATTCATTGCAATCATTGCCGGTGAAGTCGGAAAAGCCATCTCCAAGGAGACCAAAGTCGATATTCTGGTCACTCCGCTCGTGACGATCGGCGTTGGCGTCGCTTTGTCCGCGCTGTGGGCCCCGGCCCTGGGAAAAGCTGCCATGAGGGTCGGTGACATCATTATGTGGGCGACCGAGCTTCAACCGTTCCTTATGGGGATACTTGTTTCCCTCGTTGTCGGTGTTGCCCTCACTCTTCCGATCTCCTCTGCAGCGATCTGTGCAGCCCTGAGTCTCACCGGTCTTGCGGGCGGCGCTGCTCTGGCAGGATGCTGTGCACAGATGATCGGATTCGCCGTCATGTCCTTTCCGGAGAATAAATGGGGCGGACTGGTCTCACAGGGCATAGGGACCTCCATGCTCCAGATGGGCAACATTGTCAGAAATCCACGTATCTGGATCGCCCCGTGTGTGACAAGTATGATCACCGGACCGATAGCCACATGCATTTTCAGGCTTCAGATGAATGGTGCTGCCGTTTCTTCCGGAATGGGGACCTGCGGTCTCGTAGGACAGATCGGAGTGTATACCGGTTGGGTCAATGATGTTGCAGCCGGTACCAAGGCAGCTATTACCGGATTTGACTGGATCGGACTCATCATGATTTCATTCATCCTTCCGGCAGTGATCTGCCCTCTCATCAATATGCTCTGCAGAAAAGCAGGCTGGGTAAAAGACGGTGACATGACTCTCTCCTGAGCGAGTGTTCCTAATATATACATTAAATTCATAAATTTACTAAAAGAACTTTTCTGCGGACAGAAAAGTTCTTTCTTTTTTGATATGTATGAAAAGAAATGCAGAATTGTATAGAATTACGCTTGAATTCGTCAATCAAAAAAGAGTATTATAATAAATGAACCGACTAAAAAACAAAAAGATCAAAACACTATTCAGAAATCAGATGCCTAAATATTGCATTTATGATCAGGCTTACGCACCCGAGCGATTACCCCTTGCCCGGCGTAAGAACGACCCGACTGTCTGCAGCCGGGTCGTTTTTTATTCGTTCTTCTTTTTATTCATTCTCTGATTTACTGATTCTTCTCTCAATTTCCTCAGCTACCATCTCGTAGGCCGGCATCGGCACACCATACAGTTTTGCCATGCGCACAACATTGAATACCAGGCCATCCAGCTCAGATTCTCTTCCGGCAGCGACGTCTCTCTGCATGGAAGTTGTAGCATCCGGCGGAAGGGATGCGAGAATTTTTAAATTCACATCCACGTAATCCTTTTCAAACGGATAACCCATCTCGTATGAGAGAGCCATGATCTCCCGGATCATGGTCTTGAACATTGTTCTCGCCTCACCGGTCCTCTGAAAATCCGCTGCGGTCGCGTCATAATAAATACCGGCTGCCCCGATCGGCGAGACATAAGAGAATTTCTCCATGCAGTCCCTCTGAATCACATCTGACAGCTTTGCGTCAATCCCGCAGCTCTTTAAGTCCTGCTCGATTTCTTTTAACCGCGGATCGTAGTCTTCGGGTACCCTCGGACCGAAAATAACTCTAAGAATATCACTGTGCATAAGGATCCATCCGGAACTCTTGATGTTCGCGGTGACATATATACACCCGTCCATGATGATTCCTCTGGGCAGTTTCGATTTCAGATACTTTCCTGTCCCGAAAACATTGAGCGTAGGAATAACGATCGTATCACTTTTTACGATCTTTCTAAGGAAAGGAAGAAGACTTTTCAGTGAATAACTTTTCACACACAGGAAGATCACATCCGGCTCATCATAATAATTCTCGGTATCATAAGCCATGACCTTTACCGAATCTACATGGTGATCCCACTGCTGCTCGACCAGAATTCCGTTTCCCCAGATTGCGCGCAGCTGTTTTCCGCGGGCGATCATCGTGACATCCAGTCCTCCCCTGGCCATCTTATACCCCAGAACGCCGCCTGTTCCGCCTGCGCCTATCACTAGATACTTCATACATACTCCCCTGTATTGATTTCTTCTTTCTCGTGTAAAGAATATTTTATTACGAATCTCTCAGAATTTCTACAGTTACCGTACAGAAATCTTTGTATTTTTTTAAAACCGTTATTGACAGAATCGTTTTAAAATTATATAATTATCAAGCGTTGAAAAAACGACATGGCGAGATAGCTCAGCTGGCTAGAGCACGCGGTTCATACCCGCGGTGTCGAGGGTTCGAATCCCCCTCTCGCTACGAAA
>CAMNDN010000017.1:0-34352 GCA_946535445.1 uncultured Lachnospiraceae bacterium | reverse complement strand
AAGAAGGA
This sequence comes from uncultured Lachnospiraceae bacterium, assembly GCA_946535445.1. Taxonomy (GTDB): domain Bacteria; phylum Bacillota; class Clostridia; order Lachnospirales; family Lachnospiraceae; genus Chordicoccus. Next base: position 34,344 of record CAMNDN010000017.1, on the reverse strand, counting down.
ATTCAAAGAACCGAAAAAAACGTCATGCAAAAGTATCCCGGATTTCCTTCTCCGCAGCCTTTACCGACCCCTGGACCATCACAGGCTTACCGCCGCCGCGAGCCCCGAATTTCTCTTTCAGAAGGGCCGCCGCAAGGCGTGCGTCGCCTTCCCTTTTGCCGATGATATAGCGGTATCCCTCTGTATCACTGCCGGCGAACACCGCACAATACCCCCCTCTCTTTTTCATCAGGCTGTTGACGGCTTCTCTGATCGCTGTCTGGTCAACATCCCCGGATTCGAACATAATCGCATCGCCGTCCCCTTCCGGAACTGCCTCCGTCTTCATCTGCATGATACGGATCCCGGCCTGCTTCAGCCTTCCTTTAAGCTCCGTATTCTCATTTTTCAGACGGGTCACACTTCCGAAGACCTCATCGGTCGATGTCGTCAGAAAATTCGCCGTAGCGGTCAAAATATCATGATCATGGTAAAAAAGTTTCATTGCCCTTTTGCCGCAGAGAATGCTCACCCGCATCCCCCCCTTGTAATTGATCGCGCTGACGACCTTCAGGCAGCCTATTTCTCCGGTCATCCTGACATGAGGCGCACAGCAGGCGCAGGCGTCAAAGCCGGGAAACGTCACCACCCGGACCGCCTCTGTGAGTTCAAGCTTGCTTCGGTACTCCGCAAGGGCAGCTTCCTCCCCTTCCAGAAATCGGATCTGAGAGGGAATATTGAGAGTTATGGCGCGATTTACCTCCTCCTCAATCTCCCTCAGCCCGTCCGGTGTTATCACACCTGTAAAATCCATCGTCACTTCGCTGTCTGACAGATGGAATCCCACATTGTCGTATCCGAATTTCGTATGGACCATTCCGGAAAAGATATGCTCTCCGGAGTGCTGCTGCATATTGCTGAACCTGTGATTCCAGTCGATTTTTCCGCTGACCCGGAGTCCCTCCGCGATTTCTTCCGCAGACGCACCGGTAGCTTTCTTACCGAGAAAATGGTGAATATAGCCGTCGATGATCTGGACATCAAGGACTTCGTGCCCCGCCAGAACACCCCTGTCAGGACTTTGTCCCCCCTCTTCCGGAAAGAACGCTGTCGCGTCCAGAACGATATCATTCCCGTTCACAGAGAGGATTTCTGCCTCAAATTCACGCAGATAAGCATCCTCATAATACAATTTTCTGGTCACGACCGTACTGGAATCCAGCATATATGCTCCTTTCTCTTACCGGAGCCAGTTACGGCCCCTGCGATTTTTCTCTACAATGTCACCGCTGCGATAAGCTTCGAGAAGCTGCTCCAGCTCATCGATCTGCTCTCTGAGCTTCTGTCCCATATCGCTGTCACCTACCGACAGCCTTGACGGATATTGCTCCACCGCAACATTGTCAGAGTGAATATCCCGTCCCGTAGCCACAGCCTCCTCCATTCCGGCAAACGGCTCATGCGCGACAAGTCTCATTCCCCTTGAATTGAAGATCAGCGTATAGCCCGCAATGCCCGTCGTTCCCTGATAGGCACGCGAGAATCCGCCGTCGATGACCAGTACCCTGCCATTGCATTTTGTGGGAAGTTCCCCTCTCTTGACAGGGACGTGCCCGTTGATGATATGAGTGTGGTCACCGTGAAGACCGAATTCCGCCAGTATATTATCAACAACTCTCTCATCATCCAGGAATCGGTAATAAGGGGTCTTGATCTCCTCGTGCGTCTCCTTCTCAGCGATCAAAGCTCTTTCAAATGTTGCCATCTTGCTCTTTCCGAACAGCGGAGAATCTTTATTGCACCAGATCCACCACAAAATATCCTTCCCCTGCTCTTTGAGGACCGGATCATGCGAATAGAAAGCCCGTCGGACCAGCATATCCAGATAATCATACAGTTCTTTGCCCTTCAGCTTTTTCCCGTATACACAGACTTCCTTAAAGTCTCCGTTCTCAGTGAGCGGCATGCAGCCGTGGAACAGGAGATTTCCGTTATAGACCGTATAAAGCTCCCCTTTGCGCAGAAGAAGTTCCATATGTTTCTGAAGTCTTCGGCAGCTCCTGAACGCGCTCTCGAGGCGTTCCATCACATATTCTTCCTCTTCCGAAAGAGCATTCGGATCATTGGGGTCGATCGTCGGGAAGTTGTGATCCAGCAGATCATACTTTTTCCCGTTCAGCGTGATCGTATAATCTGAATAGTCAACTTTCTCGAGAAGATTACGGTCTTCCATTCCGAACTCGGTACGCTTCTTAACAAGCTGGCCTTCCAGCTTGAACTGCATGATGCAGATCGCTTTATAGATCCTTGTATTCAGTTCCCGCTCATCTCCCTGGATCTCAGCGCCCTTGAGCTGGAAGTATCTGCACGGATCATCCCCGTAGGTCTTTGTCGCGAACTGGGCAAGCGGAAGAATGTTGATTCCGTATCTGTCTTCCAGAATGTCCAGGTTCCCGTAACGGGCACAGAAGCGCACGACATTTGCAATACACGCCCTCTGTCCGCAGGCGGCTCCCATCCACTCAATGTCATGATTTCCCCACTGAATGTCCAGACTGTGGTATTCCATCAGGGCATCCATAATGTCATCCGGACCATATCCCCTGTCATAGATGTCTCCTAAAATGTGAAGATGGTCCACGACCAGCCTTCGGATCAGCTCAGCGATGGCCTTTATAAAACTGTCCGCTCTTCCTATTCTGATGATCGTATTGATTATCTCTTCATAGTATGATTCTTTGTCCGCGATGTCATTTCTCTCCGTGATCAGCTCCTCGATCACATACGCGTATTCCGCCGGCATCGCCTTGCGGACTTTCGAGCGGGTGTATTTGCTTGCCACGTACTTGCACATCTCGATCAGACGGTACAGCATAACGCGGTACCAGTCGTTCATCAGATATTCCGTCGTCATCTCCCTTTTCACCAGTTCTATTTTCTCACTGGGATAATAAATCAATGTGGCAAGCTCACGAATGTCCCTCTCCGGAAGTGTACGACCGTAAACCTCATTTATTTTTTTGCGGACAGCCCCGGATCCGTTCCGAAGGACATGTGAAAAAGCTTCATACTCTCCGTGAATATCCGTTATGAAGTGTTCTGTGCCCTTCGGCAGGTTCAATATGGAGTTGAGATTGATGATTTCCGTAGACGCGTCTGCAATTGTCGGATAGAGCTCCGACAGTCGTTCAAGATATCTGCTGTCAAGTTTTTCCACAGGATCCTCCTTTCTATCTGCCGCCTCCGGTCCTGGAGAAGATCAGACTGATGACCAACATGATCAGAATCACCGGCCAGAAAGTAATGACTACTTTCGCAGTAATCGTGACGACCGCCAGCACGACCAGTATGATTACCATCAGAATGGAAATGAGACGCCAGTTAATACCTCCGTCTGAGCGTTTGAACAGGGATGTAAATCCTCCTCTTTCAATGGACTGTTTCTGCCCGCTCTCGAAAAAGCCGTTGTCAAATGTTGCATTCCTTTCAGCTTCCTTATAGCCCCTGTGATCGCCTTCATGATCTGATGAACTGCGCTCAGGCTGCCAGTCATTTTCTGCAGAGTAATCTGCTGTGTCCGTATACGTCTCCGCATAGGCGTCCGCATTTTCGGGCACGTACTCTTCATCTGCTTTCTCACCTGCCAGGCCTCTCGTATCGGGATATTCCGATTCCGCCATTCCCTGTTCGTAAGCACTGGTCGTATTGACCCTGTAGCTTGGCGGAGACTCTACAAGATTTCTCGCTATGAGAATCGGATCTCCAAGGTCAAATGTTGCCTCTTCCTCCGTTCTTCCCTTTTTCAGTTCTCCATCGATATACCCGCGATAATAGGCCACCTGTTCCTCAACTTCTCCGGGAGACAGATCTTCAGACAGTTTATCTGAAAGCCCCTGCAGGAATTCTTCTTTGTTCATGTAGCTAATACTCCTTGCATGTACATTAGTACGTACTTTTTTAATCATTTTATCATATAAAGTCACGAACTGCCAATATGCCGTCTCTATTCGCAGACAGACCGGAAAGAAGAATAAAAAAAGAGGCCTCATTAATGAGACCTCCTCAGCGTTCGGGACAAGATTCGAACTCGCGACCTTCTGGTCCGTAGCCAGACGCTCTATCCAGCTGAGCTACCCGAACACACCTTGTTGCCTTCGCAACATAGGTAATAATACACTTTCGTTTTCATTTTGTCAACAATGTTTTTTATATTTTTTCTGCAGTTCAGTTCCGGAACAGAGGGGTAGAATAATATCGATCTCCGGAATCGGTCAGTATGACAACAATCGTCTTTCCTTCATTCTGAGGCTCTTTTGCGACCTGCAGTGCCCCGTAGAAAGATGCTCCGGAAGAAATGCCGACCAGCAGACCTTCTCTCTTCGCGATCATCTTTGCGGTCTCAAATGCATCCTCGTCCGACACCGTAAGGACCCGGTCATAAAGCTCCGTGTCAAGTATTTCCGGCACGAACCCCGCACCGATTCCCTGGATCTTATGAGGTCCGCCGTGTCCCTCGGAAAGGAACGGAGACATCTTCGGTTCGAGCGCAATAATTTCAACATCCGGCTTCTGTTCCCTCAGATACCTGCCGGTGCCGGTCAGAGTTCCTCCTGTGCCTACACTTGCAATAAAAATATCTACATCCCCGTCTGTATCCTGCCAGATTTCAGGTCCGGTCGTCTCATAATGCGCACGGGGATTTGAGGGATTTACGAACTGTCCCGGTATAAAACTTCCCGGAATCTCCCGGGCCAGCTCATCAGCCTTCTCAATAGCACCCTGCATGCCCTTGGCGCCGTCGGTCAGAACGATTTCCGCCCCATACGCCTTCAGTATATTTATCCGCTCGACAGACATTGTGTCCGGCATGGTAAGAATCAGACGATATCCTCTGACAGCTGCCATCAAAGCGAGCCCGATGCCGGTATTTCCCGATGTAGGTTCAATGATAACGGAACCTTCCCTGAGGATCCCGTCTTTTTCCGCATCCTCGATCATGACCTTTCCGATACGATCTTTTGCGGATCCTGCCGGATTTAAGCTTTCAAGCTTTACAAGGACCCGTGCTTTCAGTCCGAAATCTTTCTCTATATTTTTGAACTCAACAAGCGGAGTGCCTCCGATAAGTTCTGCTGCAGAAGAGTATATTTTGCCCATAAATCATGCTCCTTATATAAATAATCTCCATGAAGTGAGTTATCTCTCACTGTTCGATTATAGGTCAAAAACACCTGCCTGACAATAACTGACGGAAAAGTAAGACCCCCGCCGGTCTCCCGGCGGGGGTCATTGCTCTTTCTGTGAATGAAAGAATGATCAATCCATGTCGCGGATGATCTTTCTTGTACGAAGGATAGATGTCGGGCTCATGGACAGCTCATCGATACCCATCTCTACGAATTTCTCTGTAAGCTCCGGATCAGCACCGAGCTCACCGCAGATACCTACCCATGTATTGTGTCTGTGACCTGCTTCGATCGTCATCTGGATAGCCTTAAGGACTGCCGGATGATGTGCATCGAAGAATCTCTCAAGATGCTGGTTCTGACGGTCAATCGCGCATGTGTACTGAGTAAGGTCGTTTGTTCCGATTGAGAAGAAGTCTACGAGCTCAGCGAGTTCATCAGCGCAGAGAACAGCAGCCGGAGTCTCGATCATGATACCTACGGAGATATCCTTCTTGTACGGTACATCGTGAGCATCGAGCTCAGCCTTGGCCTGGTTCAGCATCTTCAGGCAGCTCTCAACTTCCCACTTGGAAATGATCATCGGGAACATGATAGCGATGTTGCCGTAAGCAGATGCACGAAGGAGTGCACGAAGCTGTGTCATGAAGATTTCCTCGCGTGTAAGGCAGATACGGATAGCTCTGAAGCCGAGTGCCGGGTTCTCTTCCTTGTCAAGCTTGAAATAATCGATCTGCTTGTCAGCACCGATATCCAGTGTACGGATGATCAGCTGCTTGCCGGCAAGAAGTTCTGCGACCTGCTTGTAAGCCTGGAACTGCTGCTCTTCTGTCGGATAATCATCATTCTGCAGATACAGGAACTCGGAACGGAAGAGGCCAACGCCCTCACCATCGTTCTCAAGAACATAGCCTACATCGCCTACGCCGCCGATGTTGCCGTAAAGATGTACATGTCTGCCGGACTTTGTAACAGTCTCCTTGCCCTTCATCTCATCGAGAAGTCTTCTCTTCTCCTCTTCCTTCTCCTGAAGTACCTGATACCTGGCAAGTGTGTCATCATCCGGATCTACAATAACAATGCCCTTCATACCGTCAACGATTGCGAGCTTGCCTTCAACATTTCTCGGGATATCGACCTGAACGAGGGCCGGAATATTCATTGTACGTGCGAGGATAGCGGTATGGGAGTTCGTGGAGCCGGCTCTTGTTACGAACGCAAGGACCATATCCTTATCGAGCTGTACTGTCTCTGACGGAGCGAGGTCATCAGCAACGAGGATAACGGGCTCTGTGAAATTGTTGCCGTCTGCGCCGCCGCCGAGAAGATCCTTTACAAGACGGGAAGAAATATCCTTAACGTCTGCAGCACGGCCTCTCATGTACTCATCTTCCATGGATGCGAACATATCTGCAAAGTTGTCACCGGTCGTAGCGACAGCGTACTCTGCATTGACCTTCTGCTCCTTGATGATCTGTTCGATGGACTCGTTATAGTCATCATCGTCAAGCATCATCTGATGTACTTCAAAAATTTCAGCGTGTGCTTCGCCTACATCCTTCAGAGCTTTCTGATACAGCGCCTTAAGTTCTCCGAGAGCCTGCTCCTTAGCTGCATGCAGACGCTCAATCTCGGCTTCAATATTATCGATGTGCTCTCTGCGAATAGCTCCATCCGCCTTGGCCATCTCAGCGATCTTGCCGATAGCGATTCCCTGATAAGCTGCTTTGCCAGTGAAATTTTCCATCTTTATGCTCCTTTTTCTCCTATAATATTTGTCCAAAACGCTTTATTTCGGACATCAAGTACATACTTCTTTGTCTATTATAATTCATGATTCCTTTAATGAAAAGGAAAACTTTGTCATATTTACACTATTTTCGTTTATTTTCTGCTTTTTTCATGGGCGTTTTCCCTATATCTTCCCGTTCCCGGGAGTATCTTTTTCGCTGACCTGACAGGAGCGGCAGAGGGAACAGGAGAACGCATAAAGGGACTGACGCACAAAAATTCCACTACGGCGAAAAGCAGTCATTTGCAACTTTCATCTGCTTTCTGTAGCGGCGGCATTCCTTCGTGCGCCAGCCCCCTTCTATGACCGTTATTAATCTATGACTATTCGACCGTCACACTCTTTGCGAGATTTCTGGGCTTATCAACGTCCAGTCCCTTCGCACAGCTCACATAATATCCCATTAGCTGAAGCGGGATCACCGCAAGTGACGGAGTGAAATGTTCATCTGTCCGGGGTATATAAACCGTGAAATCGGCCGTATCCTCAATATTGTAATTGCCGTAAGTGGTCAGACCCATCAGATAAGCGCCTCTGCTCTTGCATTCGACCATATTGGATACCGTTTTCTCGTAGAGTTTTGACTGTGTGAGAACACCGATCAGAAGTGTCCCGTCCTCGATCAGGGAGATCGTTCCATGCTTCAGTTCTCCCGCGGCATAGGCCTCTGAGTGAATATAACTGATTTCTTTCATCTTCAGGCTGCCTTCCAGAGAAATCGCGTAGTCAACGCCTCTTCCTACGAAGAAGATATCCCGGGCATTTGAAAATTTAGACGCGAACCACTGGATGCGTTCCTTATCCTCGAGCAGTCTCTGAATTTTGTCCGGAAGCTTGCGGAGCTCACCGACCATGCCAAGTGCTTTCTCCTCAGAAATCGTTCCCCTGACAAGACCGATCTTAATTGCAAGAATATAAGACATGACAAGCTGAGCTGAGTATGCCTTGGTCGTTGCGACCGCGATTTCCGGTCCGGCCATTGTATAGCAGACATAATCAGACTCACGGGCTATGGAAGAGCCCACTACATTTACAATACCCATTGTTTTCGCACCCAGTTCCTTTGCCTCGCGCAAAGCAGCCAGGGAATCCGCGGTCTCGCCTGACTGGCTGATAACGATCACGAAAGTATGCTGATCCAGGATCGGCTGCCTGTATCGGAATTCGCTGGCGAGTTCTACCCGTACCGGAATTCGGGTCAGGTCTTCGAAAATATACTGGGCAGCAATACCTACATGATAGGCTGATCCGCATGCCACAATATCGATCTGCCTGATGTCGGCGATATCTTCCTCGGTAAAACCGGATCCGGAAATATCAATTTTCTCATCTTCTTTGACATAAGCGTTGATCGTGTCCCGAACAGCTTTCGGCTGTTCATGGATCTCTTTCATCATGAAATGCTCGAATCCGCCTTTCTCCGCAGCTTCCGCATCCCAGTCGATTTCATGGATCTCCTTATCGACGATATCTCCGTCGAGATTGTAGAAGTCGACTCCGTCTGCAGTCAGACGGGCCATCTCCATATTTCCGATGTAATATACTTTTCTTGTATAATTAAGGATTGCCGGAACATCCGATGCGATAAAAGTCTCTCCTTCGCCCGCTCCAATGATCATCGGGCTGTCTTTACGAGCCACATATATTTCATTCGGATAATCCTTGAACATGACCGCCAGCGCATAGGAGCCGCGCACACGGACCATTGTTTTCGCAATCGCGTCGATCGGGCCCATTTTATACTTGCGATAATAATAATCGACGACTTTTACGGCCACTTCCGTATCGGTCTCGGAATAGAACTTATACCCGTGGCGGATCATTTTATCACGGAGTTCCTTGAAATTCTCTATGATACCATTGTGGACCGCTACTACGTTCATATCACCTGTAATATGCGGATGCGCATTATTTTCCGAAGGCTCCCCATGTGTCGCCCACCTTGTATGACCGATTCCGCAGCTTCCCGGAACAGCCTTTCCCCCGTCCGTCTTTTCAGACAGAACGCGCAGTCTTCCCTTGGCCTTGACAACTACGGGTACTTTTTCCGCATCCCTCACCGCGAGACCGGCAGAATCATATCCTCTGTATTCAAGCTTCGAAAGACCATCCAGCAAGATCGGAGCTGCCTGACGAGGTCCCACATATCCAACAATTCCACACATAATAATCCTCCTCGTTATTTCGTTTCCTGGTTCCAAAAGAAGACCGGTTTTTCCACGTCCCACTGCAGGTTCAGTCGAACGCATGGATCGTCACATGAACGTCTTTGTCATACGACCTGTACACCGGCTTCAATGATCTTCATCGGATTACCGATAAAGATCCTGTCTGCTTCATCATTACCGAGTTTCCTGGAAACATATCTGTATGCTTTCTCAAGATGGCACGCACGGCCGGTCCTGTTATGCGTATCACTCCCCACAAAATCAATCAGATCATTTTTAAGAAGCTTTCGGGAGAATCCCCTGAATCCCCATCCGTCCTTTCCGATGAGCGCATCGGCATTCACCTGGATCATGGCGCCCATATCTTTCAGTTCCCCGACAATACTCATGTCTCTTACCAGAGGTGGGTATCTCTCAATATGGGCCAATATGGGTGTATACCCCCTTGAAAGCAGCGCATATGTTCGCTCCCGGATATATTCTTTCGGATGAGCTCCCGAAAATTCCAAAAGGATATATCTGCTGCCGATCATACGGTACAGTGGCTCATCCGAAACCATCTGTTCCATATCCATGTTGGCATGGAACTCACACCCGGGATAGAGCCTCAGTCCGGGGTACAGCCGCGCAGCCTCCTCCTTCAGTTCCAGGAACTTCTTAAGAACGACCTGTCGATCTGTCTCGAACATATCTCTGCGATAATGCGGCGTAATAATGATGTCTGACACACCGTTCTTCTTCTCATCTTCAAGAATCGCCAGCGCGTCCTCCATGGAACGGGCTCCGTCATCCACTCCGGGTATAATATGGCAGTGCATATCACATAAGCCCTGTATATCTTCGTCTTTCCTCATGCAATACCTCAACCGGTGATCCACTGAAGCTCCAGATACGCATTGGCGGCAAAGACCCCCTGCGGTACCGAAGCCGTAAATTCTTCTATCGTGACAGCGGGAGAATAATCGCTCTGATATTCCGAAGAGTCGACCGGTCCCACATAGCGGATCACGCGTCCTTCCCAAAGATAAATAAAATGCTCTTCCGTCCGTCCCTCATCATTGAGATAGATGAAACTCGGTTCCAGACTTCCGTCTTCTCTCATTCTGTAATAATACTGAGCATTAAGCATATGTTCGAATTCGTTATCATGGTCTGCATACGTTCCTGCGGGAGCCATTATGCACATAAGATGACCATCCTCGCCTGAATAATAAATGGTGAGCGGCCCGCTCGTTTCCATGACACAGGTCCCTGAAGAAGCCTGATACGTGTTATATACTTCCACCACCTGCAGGATCATATCGTCCTGACTCGGAAAACCGGCAGGATCACCGACATTTTTTACGGCATTCATCGCCTCCCGGTTCAGCACAGCCTTATTCGGATCCACCGGTTCGATAATTTCTTCCTGACTTTCCGCGGACATATCGCTCACTGACAGATCCGCTCCGGATTCACTCTCATCTGATTCGAGGATTCCCAAGGCAGATCCCGTCTCATCATAGGCATTCATTTCCGAGAGCTTCTGCTCGACCGCACCTGCCATACTGGAGTTCAATTCTTCCGCCCGGATATAATCCAGCCTGGCTTTCTGTGTTTCTCCAAGTCCTGCATAAGCGTCCCCTCTGGCAAAATATGCGGTAGCATTTTTGCTGTCTATACTTAAAGCCCGGTCAAATACCGAGACTGCTTTTTCGTATTCCTGATCAAGGAGGTAATCGTTCCCCTGCTTGATCAGCCTCTTCAGACGATTCTCCGGAAGCATGTGAATAACAATAAAGATCCCCGCGATCAATACGATCAGAACCAGAATAATTCTCTGAATATACCCCCTTTTCATGCTTTATCCCCCTGCCTGAAAACGCCTAAATAAAGAAAACAATGCAGGCAAAAAAGTGCCTGCATGAACCTCATTGTTACACGATCATACTGCATATGAGCATTCTGACAGCTTAAGCAGTAACTCATCCGAAGTTTCCGACAGAACTTCCGACATGAGTAATTATACCACGTATACTTTCCGGAATGCAGAATTTTTCGTTTAAACCGACTTAATTGTCGTAAATCCGTAGAAATTCCTTCCGCACAGCTTTCTGCTTTTCAAGGAACGCCCTGTCGCCTTCACCGATCTCCGTCTCAGGCAGGATGATCGTCGTTCCGGGCAGAGCGGAGATCACACGTTCCATAAGCAAAGCTGTGCCTTCCAGATGGTTCTCCTCAAAATACGACAGCCAGGCTTTAACACCCTCCATTACAGGCGCAAACTTTAAATTCCCTTCCGGAGACGCCCATAAGCATCTTACATTCAGATTCCGATGATCCGGATATGACATCTCATCGAACGGAAGAATATAATCGAACTGGCTGACCGCAATTCTGGAAAACGCAACGATGACGGGAAGGATCGCGCGAAAACGGACTCCGTCCGGAATACCGTCCGATTGTATATCATAGACTGCAAGACTGCGGATGAAAACATTACAGCCTTTTGCGCGTCCATCCGTAAACCTCAGGTCAATATCGGGAAATCCATCCCAGTAAAGATCAAAATTATCCCCGCCTCTGTAACGCACCAGCTCAAAAAAGGCTGTACGATCTTCTTCATACACTCTCTCACAGGTGATTTCTATTTTCATATAGGACAAGACATGGTCAGAAGGGCCCGCAGCAGTATTCTCATCAGCAATTGCCCGAAAAGAATACTCTGTTTTCAATTCAAATGCCGACACCGCCGCAAAACGTTCCCCGAAGATCCGGCACAATTCACGAAAATCCATCCCGTCACATAAAAATCTCTCGACGCGGCCGGTACTGTTCCCTCTTTTAGAGTCCCGTTCTGTAGAATTTTTTATCCTGTGCCTCGTCCAGACAGCAAAGAAATCCTCCCCGCCCGTCATATCATGAAACCCTCCGAAATATACGGAGGGTCCTTCAAGACACAAAAAATCTCTGGCATCCCTGTTTCGAATGCTCTGACGCAGGACCAGAAGCGCTTTCGCGCTTCCGGCATAAAAATTCTCAACATTTATTTCTTCCAGCATGATAACACCTTATGTATCTTCAGCTGACCGGAAGAGTAACGGGGCGACCGGTCAGTCGAACTGAACGCCCATATCGAGACGTCTCACATGAACCGTAACAGACATGTCATCCGCCACATGAATATCAGCCACCTGGGTTCTGGGAACAGAAGAATTGTCGCCTGTCATATGTATAAAGTAAGCGGTCGTTCTGCCCGGCTGATGCGGATTGATCGTAAACAAATCCCAGGAATAGTCTACGAAATCTTCGTGGAAGAAAGCTCCTCCGTTGCTCGTAATATCCGCAACAGCATTATCCATGGAAAATACTTCCCAGTAGGAATCATCGACCATTCTCGAAGCAGCGCCGATCGTGTTATCATTTCTCACGCATGAATCGAACGCCTCCCCTGCTGCTTTCTCCTGAGCGGCGACCTGTTCTGTCAGGACCGAAGCATCGTACTCCGGTATCCGTTCAGGCGCGGCAACACAATCCGCAAAAGAATACCACGCGAGATCAAAAGTAATATCCAGATTCTCATCCGCATGCACAAAAAGAATAAAACCGTTATCCAGGACAGATGCGGTGCCATCCCCTTTCGTGCACTCAAGATAGAAGATACCCGTTCCTGCAGACTGCGGAGTAAATACATATTCCGTGCGGGAAGGTGCATAAACATATGTCGTCTCCTCCGGAACAGAGGCATCCCCTTCTGCGGCCAGTGCTCTTATCCCGCCGGAAGGACCGCTCATTTTGAAAGACGGGCGGGCCGGGCCGGAGGCCTTCATTAATGAAACAGACATATTTCCACCGGCAAAGCTCTGCTCCTCCACTATAATGTCTTCGTTCCCGACTTCTTCCTGCTGCTCATCCGGAATCTCTTCTTCATAGACACTTTCATCACCTTCGACGATCTCATACTCTTCGCCTTCGTCTACATATTCTTCATAGTCAGGATCATCTTCATAGATAATGATTTCCTCTATGATCTCGTCTTCTCCGGCTCCGCCATCCTCATTACCGGTCTCGGTCGCAGCGTCCGTTGTGTCCGATGCAGCCCCTGCATTCGGCTCTTCCCTGAGACTTTGCCGATAAGCTTCCTCAGCTGCCTTTACTTCACTTTTCGGTGTTTCCGCTCCGCCGTATTTTCCGCTTGTATATGTATAGGGAATATCCTCTGTATTTCCATCAGATACGGTAAAGATCCCATCCTCGTAATTATCCGCACAATTCCATTTATAACCGTCATGACTGTTTGTCGGAAGCAGAACAACGAGTGTATTATTGGTCACAACGAACGATCCTCTTTCATCCGTCTGGGAAGTAGCTCCCGAAACGACATTTGCAAAAGAAGGTCTGACATATTTCAGGTCTTTGAGCGGCACCTGTGTCGGCACGGGACTGGGCGTGGGCGTTAATGTCGCCGGTACTTCCGTAGGTGAGGGAGCCTGGGTCGCGGTCGGCTGTATTGCAGCTGGTGCTGTTTCAGTCTCTGCCTCTTCTCCGGCACGGCCGCAGCCGGCGCATATCAAAAGCGCAAGCGCCAAAGCAATTGTTTTACTGAGTTTACCTGTCTTCTTTTTCATAATATGAAATCTCCCTTTTTTCCTGCCGTGAATTTCATATGCCGTACTCAACGATTGCTTCCTTCCGTTCTCGCCTCGAGCATGGCATGTGTCATTTCACTCCAGCTGTACTGGGACATATACTCCCCCCGGTAAAGAGAAGTGTCATTGTCCAGAAATTTATAATAATCACAGTCGATCCCCTCGGGATCTATTCCGAGAGAACCGTATCCCTGGATCAGAATATCACTGCAGCCTATGCTGTCCAGCGTTCTTTTGAGTTCGCTCCTGATCTTTTTGAAATAGGATTCGTGCGTGATCCGGCCTCCGCCGCCAAAACAATCATCTTCCCAGAGCACTGTACTGATTGCACGGTTACTGATAACAGCTCCTCTGCGGTCCACCAGATATGCGAAGAGCTCCTTCGACTTGGCGATCCGGAACTGGACCGGCTTTCCGTTATAAAAAACTTCGAAATCTCCAAAAGTTCTGACAAAAAGACGATGCTCCGGGACATTATACCGGAGATTGGAAAGTTCCCTTGAGACCTGCTCTTTCGTTACGGGTTTCAGGATAAAGCCGCTCGCATGCATCTCGAAAGCATCTTTCATGTACTCCGAATACCCGGTCGTAAAAATAATATTGACTTTGGGGTTCCGTTCAATAAGTTCCCGGGCAAATGTCACACCGTCCATATCACGCATCATGATATCTACGAACGCGACGTCGCAACGGATCCCCTTCGCATATTCAAGGGCGTCTTTCGCCATTCGAAACCCGGACAGATCTGCATCCGGTTTCACCTCTCTGATTTTCGCCAGCAGACCGCTCAGTGCGATCTGCTCATCTTCCACAGCAATTATCACCATCTTGTTCACACCTGTTGTCCGTGTTCGGTAAACAATCAGCCTTCTTCTTCAGTAACTTCGTCCCAGATCTCGGCATCCTCTCCTGCCGTTTCCTCTTCGTATCCTGTATCCTCTCCGGTCTCTTCCTGTTCTGCGGGCATCTCTTCCGTCACCGGTCCTTCTTCTGCCTGCTCCTCCGGCACTTCAATAATGACTTCTCCGGTATCTGCAGGTTCTCCGTCCCACTCATCCTCTTCGTAGTCATCATAGTCGTCCTCAACGTATACTTCTTCGTATCCGGTATCTTCCCCACCGTCAGCTGTTACGGTATCAGGATTTTCAGGTGCTTTTGTGACAAGTGTCCTTCCTTTCGAATCAACAAGGGATTCTCCTCCTGTACGGATGAACCCGCTTCTCGACAAAAGGATGATCACTGTGATCAGTGTAATGATACCTACGATAAACAGAATCATTCTGCTTGGTTTCTCAATGAAATCATTCATCTCCTCACCTCCTCGAAAGAATTCCGATCATTCACTTCCTCTCATCGTGAGAACAGCAACAACTGTCTTCCATAAAATCTCGATATCCCGGCCGATTGACCACTCTTTCATATACTGAAGATCCAGAGCGACCACCTCCTCAAAATCCTTGATATCCGACCTTCCGCTGATCTGCCATAATCCGGTAATGCCCGGTTTTACGGCAAGGCGGGCTCTGTGATGAGCCTCGTATTGTTTCCATTCATCCTCTGTGGGAGGTCTTGTGCCGACAAGACTCATATCTCCTTTCATAACATTCCAGAACTGCGGGAATTCATCGATGGATGTTTTGCGGATGAACCATCCTATTCCGTGTCTGGTCCCGTCCGGTCCGGAACCGATTATACGGGGATCATCCTTCATTTTGAACATAAGTCCCTGCATCTCGTTCTTTTCCATCAGTTCCTTTTTTTTCTTCTCGGCATCCATATACATACTTCTGAATTTATACAGCTTAAAACGCTTTCCGTTCTTCCCTATGCGGACCTGAGAGAAGAAAATAGGGCCCGGGCTGCTTATGAAAATAATGGGGCCTATCGTGATGACAAAGAAAAAGCAGAAAACAAGGCCAACGATCGCCCCGAGAATATCCATGACTCTTTTCATAAATACTTCCTTGGTAGAAGCGACCTTTATCGTATTGGTCAGCACGACATACCCGCCGATTTTCTCAACAGCCAGATTCTGACTGAGTTTTTCGACTGTAGACAGATTCAGATGTGTGGTAATGCCCATCTCGAGACAGTTGTCATTAAAATTCTCGGGGACATCATATTGTTTCGAGACATTGATGAAGACTTCATCGACCCACCTGTTCTGCATGAAATCGAAGATGTCATTGAACGTACATACGACAGGTATCCCGCAGATTTTGTCCGACAGTCCTGTCAGCATCTCATTTTCCGTGCCGTCCGTGACCGGAATCTCCTTATGCGTTCCGGAAAGGACCACATTGTTGTCCACATCCTCCGCACGGATGCCGGCTCCGTCCTTGACTGCACCGCCAATACCTTCCTCTACAATTTTCCGGGCGGCATGTGTATTGGCATACTCATCCGTATCGATCAGGATCACGCCTTTGATCTCGTACTCATTATACAGGTTATTTTTTATTCTGGTTATAACATTTTTCGCAATGTCCGAGGATGTGAGTATGAGCATAGCCCGTTTTGCATGCGTGTTATGCTCCCTGAGATATTTTTTCAGCAGCGATCTCAGAAGAAAATCGACAGGGATCGTAATAATAACGAACCGTAAAAAGACCAGCCTCGAGAAAGCCCGCCCGTAGCCGCTGAAATAAATGTAGATGCCCATGAAAGCCACGACCATTAACGCCTGGGTAATGACATTCTTGAGTTCGGCATAGCCATCTCTTCGGAGAATTCCGGAGTAGGATTCAAGAAAAAAGGCAATCGCAATATTAAAGAGCCCTACAACGAGAGCAACAGTGAAATACATATTTCCATAAATATGGAACCTGGTGCCGTTCCTTATAAAATGAGAAAGGAAAAAAGACATTTCATATACTAATAAATCCAGCAGAATAAAATCCCAGTGCTTCAACCATGTAGATTGTTTACCTGAATACATAATAATCCACCTTAAAATTCAAATTATATGTTTCTATAATATAGCAGAAACTCTCTTCTCTTTCAATCATAAGGTACTTACAAAAGAATTCAGACATCTCTTTTTTCTCTCTGAAAAGCTTACTCGTTAAAGGCGTCAAATCCTGAAGGGCTAAAATCCCGTCTTTTGAACATTTCGACATACACCCTTCAATAAAACACAAAGAATATTAAAAAAAGTGCCTAATTTTCTTATTTTAATTAGGCAAATACCTCACAATATGCTACAATACAAATAATGTAATAGAATCTGTTCATGACATTTTGTCACATCAGATTGCTGCCTCTAAATTGATGCAAATCCATTTTCGGGCAGTTCTGCCCGTATCGGATTACCGCTAACGATCCCATACCGGCAGTCGCGTACCAGGCTTTTATTATTATCAAATATAAAAGAAAGAGAGGGTTCACATTATGCAAAACTCAATGTTAGCAATGATTCTGGCCGGCGGACGTGGTAGCCGTCTGAAAGACCTTACCAACAAAGTTGCCAAGCCTGCAGTATCATACGGTGGAAAGTACCGTATCGTTGACTTCCCGCTTTCAAACTGTGCGAACAGCGGAATCGACGTTGTCGGTGTCCTCACACAGTATGAATCCGTTGAGCTGAACAGCTACGTCGCCGCAGCAGGCAACTGGGGTCTTGACAGCCGTGACAGTGGTGTCTATGTACTCCCGCCGCGTGAAAAAGCCGATGCCAACCTCGATGTCTATCGTGGAACAGCTGATGCTATTTCCCAGAACATTGACTTCATCGACAAGTATGATCCGGAATATCTCCTTGTTCTTTCCGGTGACCACATCTATAAGATGAACTATGACAAGATGCTGGACTATCATAAGGAAAAAGGCGCTGACGTTACCATCGCCGTTCGTGAAGTACCGTGGAAGGAAGCTCCTCGTTTCGGTATCATGAACACAGACGCTGACCTCAATATCATTGAGTTCCAGGAGAAGCCGAAGGAGCCGAAGAGCAACCTTGCATCCATGGGTATCTATATCTTCTCATGGAAGAAGCTTCGTTCCATCCTTGTAGAGGATATGGTAAATCCGGATTCCAGCCATGACTTCGGAAATGATGTCATCCCGACATATCTGAATGCAGGCGACAAGCTTGTTGCATGGAAATTCAAAGGATATTGGAAAGACGTAGGAACAATCGATTCCCTGTGGGAAGCCAACATGGACCTTCTCGACAAGAAGAACGAACTTGACCTCGGCGATGCATCCTGGAAGATCTATACAGATGACGCTCCTGCCCTTCCGCAGTACATCGGACCGGATGCATGTGTTGCCAACGCTTACATTACTCAGGGTGTTGAAGTCGACGGTGAGGTAAAGAATTCTGTCCTGTTCACCAACTCCAAGGTAGCTGCTGGCGCAAAGGTCATTGATTCTGTCCTTATGCCGGGTGCGGTCGTAGAAGAAGGCGCTGTAGTTATTCGTGCACTCGTTGCAGACGGCATCAAGATCGGTAAGGACGCTGTTGTAGGTTCTGCTGACAGCGAAGAGATCACACTTGTTGCAAAGAATGTGTAAAGGGGGATGAATAAAGATGGCAGTTAAAGCATTAGGTATTGTCACTTCCGGCAATCGTGTAAAAGTTGAAGGTATGCAGGAATTCCGTCCGGTTTCCGCATTTACATTTGTTGGTCGTTACAGAATGATCGACTTCCCGCTGTCCAACCTCAGCAATTCCGAAATCGAGCGCATCCATATTTATGCAGGAAATAATCCGCGTTCCCTGGCAGAGCATGTAGGAACAGGCCGTCATTACGGTATCAACAGCAAGCGCGGCAAAGTTTCTCTTCTCTTCTCCGCACAGGAAGAAGTAAACGAGATCTACAATACAGATATCGCTTCCTTCCTTTACAATGAGAATGTAATCGAGCGCGTAAACGCTGACTATGTAGTCATCGTTCCGTCCTATATGGTATTTGCTCAGAATTATGAGACACTCCTTGAGCAGCACATCGCTTCGGGCGCCGACATTACTCTTCTGTATCACAAGGTAAACAACGCTGACGTCGCTTATCTGAACACAGAAGCTCTTAAGCTCGATGATGAGAAGACCGTTCTCGCAATCGAGACGAACATCGGCGGCAAGAAGACCAAGAACATTTTCATGAACAGCTATATCATGAAGAAAGATCTCTTCCTTGCACTCATTAATGAAGCAAAGAAGAAATCATCCATGTACAACCTGTACAATATCGTGAACGACAAGGCAGCAACGGAAGAGCTCAATGTCAAGGCTGTCCAGCACGAAGGCTACTTCGCAGCGATCACAGACTTCAAGTCCTACTTCAAGGCGAACCTCGAGCTGACCGATATCAAGGCCGCTTCCAGCCTGTTCTCTGACAAATGGCCGATCTACACCAGAACGAACGATGCATGCCCGACAAAGTATATGTCAAGCGCATCTGTTAAGAAATCTCTCATCTCCAACGGCTCTGTCATTGCCGGTACAGTTGAGAACTGCATCATCGGCCGCGGCGTTGTAATCGAGGAAGGCGCAGTTGTAAAGAACAGCGTTATCTGCTCCGAAGTATTCATCGCCAAGGATACCGTTATCGAGAATCAGGTCATCGACAAATACGCCAAGATCCTCCATGCGAGCGAGATCGTCGCTTCTCCGGAGAATCCGGGCTATGTAAAGAGAATGGATACACTTTAATTCTTTCTCATGAAAACGGTTCTTTTAAAGAACCGCTGCCCTGATAAATGTCATATAAAAAGCCCCGGCATCTGCCGGGGCTTTTCCTGCCTGTTATCGCATCATTGATCGTCAGGCGCAATCGCTTTCTATTTCATCTCCCTTATCTTCATCTCTCTTCACATTCAAGAAATCGGAAGGGTTCCTCATCCGTCATGGAAAGGAACTGCATCATAAGGAACGCTGCTCTGAGCGACAGCTTTTCCTCAGACAGGATGCGGCGGACCTCTTTTCTGTCAGCCAGAATGACTTCGATCCATTCTGAGGACTCAAGCTTTCGCTCACGTTCTTTCGTCACATAGCCGAATACAGCACTACCCGGCTCATCGGTAAAGCCCGGTGCCAGGAAGAACGGTCTTCTGCAGAACGCTTCTCCTCCTGTATACTCTGTAAAGACATATCCTGTCTCCTCCCTCATTTCCCGGACAGCCGCCTCTCCGGGCGTTTCTCCCGGATCGATCAATCCTGCCGGGAGCTGATAAATCATTTCATCTACCGGGAATCGATACTCTCTCTCTACGACAAGCCGGGGATGTTCCTCTTTCGTGACTGCATAAATACAGATTCCCTCCGGAGTCAGTTCATGGGTCCTGATCTTGAGCCGATCATCTGAATTTCGAGTGCAGAAATAATAGTCCCGCTCATTCCCTTCCCGGTCCTCGAACCCCAGATGATACATATTGAGGAATCGATTGTCTGTCTGTCGTTCTATACTTTTTATATGACTTTTTTCTTTCATACAAGCTCCCCGGTCAGATAATTTAACAGGTGTTCCATCTTCTCGTCCGCATCCCGGTCCGAAATACCTTTGACGCCGCAGTAGAACTTAATTTTCGGCTCTGTCCCCGAGGGACGCACACAGCACCACGCATCGTTTTCCAATTCAAAATAAAGGACATTGGAGGTCGGAAGTCCGGTCGGCATAACACTTCCCGTCACAAGGTCTGTTCGGACTCCTTTCCTGTAATCCCGAAGAGCAAGGACCTTCATTCCTGCCAGCTCAGAAGGAGTCACGCTGCGCATATCCAACATGATCTGCGCTATACGCTCAGCCCCCTCTCTGCCTTTCAGAGTCAGATAGGACATTCCCTCCTTATAATAGCCATACTCCTCGTAGACCGCATGCATAGCATCGACCAGTGTCATATTCCTGTTCTTATAGAATGCAGCAAGCTCGCATAGCATCATGACTGCCACACAGGCATCCTTATCGCGGGCATAGGTCCCGGCCAGACAGCCATAACTTTCTTCCAGTCCAAAAAGGAAATTTCCCTTTTCCTGCTCCTCGAACCTTAAGATCTGCTCACCGATAAATTTGAATCCGGTAAGCGTCTCATACAGTGCCGCCCCATACTTTTTCGCAATCGGTTTTGCAAGATCCGTCGTCACAATGGTCTCGACGACAGCCGGGTCGGCAGGCATCGTACCGCTTAACGTCCTCTCCCGGAGAATATATTCACAGATCAATGCTCCTGACATATTTCCTGTAAAACTGACATATTTCCCGGTTTCTGAATCTCTTGCGTAAACACCAAGACGATCTGCATCCGGATCCGTCGCAAGGACAATGTCCGCCTGTACACGCTCAGCCAGCTTAAGCGCCAGCTTCCATGCATCCGGTTCCTCCGGATTCGGGTACGGAAGCGTCGGAAAACGCCCGTCCGGCATTTCCTGTTCCGGCACGACATACACCTGTGTAAAGCCCAGTTCTCTGAGAATGCGTCTCACCGGCACATTGCCGGCTCCGTTGAGCGGAGTGTAGACGATCTTTATTTTATCCGCCATTCCCGGGATGATATCCGGATGAATGCTTTGACCCATGACGGCCTTCACATACCGATCATCCAGATCCGGCCCTATGGTATGGTAGAGGCCTTTTTTCTCTGCCTCTTCTCTCCCCATGGTCCTGACAAGGTCAAGTGAAGTCACTTTGGAAACCGCTTCCATAATATTTCTGTCATGGGGAGGTGTGATCTGTCCGCCGTCTTCCCAGTACACTTTATATCCGTTATACTCACTGGGATTGTGACTGGCGGTGATGACGATCCCGGCTATGCAGCCCAGTTCCCTCACTGCGAAAGAAAGTTCCGGCGTCGGTCTGAGCTCCGGGAATCGGTAGGTGCGTATTCCGTTGGCATTCAGACAGAGGGCTGCAGCCTCCGAGAACTCCGAAGACATGATCCTGGAATCAAAGGCAATCGCAACACCCTGATCGGCACCGCCCGACTCATTCACATAGTCCGCCAGTCCCTGTGTGGCCAAACAGACGGTATACACATTCATTCGGTTCGATCCCGCTCCGATCACACCGCGGAGTCCTCCGGTACCAAATGCCAGCTTTCTGTAAAATCTGTCCTCGATCTCTCTCTCATCATTTGCAATTTCCCTGAGCTCTTTTTTTGTCTCCTCGTCGATCAGAGGGTTCGAAAGCCACTCAAAATAAGCCTCCTGCGCTGTATTCAAGCTGTCTCCTCCATTCATCTTTTTCTTAACGGCAGAACAGAGCTATATATAATGACGTTCCCACTCTGACATCACCATATATAGCTCTGCTTACATTCAGTGCAACAGCACTATTCCTGCCGGCAGCCGGACTCGAACCGGCACGAGTGTTACCTCGAGGGATTTTAAGTCCCTTGCGTCTGCCAATTTCGCCATGCCGGCATATAAAAGAAAAACGACTCAGAAGGGACTCGAACCCTCGACCTCCGCCGTGACAGGGCGGCGTACTAACCATCTGTACCACTGAGCCATAAGAAAATCTTTATTTCTGTAAATACTTTCTGCAACTACGGGCTTACGCCCGTGTCGCATAAGTGGATCTTCGGGGACTCGAACCCAGGACCGACCGGTTATGAGCCGGTTGCTCTAACCAACTGAGCTAAAGATCCGTAAATTAAGGTAAATACGTAAAGATGCATACTTTTCAGTATGCATCAGCTCCCCGAGTAGGGCTCGAACCTACAACAACTCGGTTAACAGCCGAGTGCTCTACCATTGAGCTATCGAGGAATACGGAATAAAGAAAACTCAGAAAAAATACTTTTCTGTCTCCTTCCGAACATGACTATGATACCAAAATGTTGCTGTAAACGCAAGGACTTTTTTTGTAAATCAGGGTATTTTGTCCTCCCGGGGTCTTTCCAGTTCATCAAAGACTTTGCGAAGATATACGGAATTTACAGCTGCCGCTCCGCCCCCGCCGAGCAGGAACCACAGAGGGACCACATATAAAAAAGTCTGCGGACTGTAAACAGCCCAGAACAGGGGACCGGTCGTAGTCACAATAAAGGTAAGTGTGTAGGCCAGATGGGATACAGCCAGTCTCCATGCATTATTAAAGTACTCTCCGAGTGTATTCTCGTATCTGGCCATCAGAGGTATGATCCATACCCAGATGCCGGTGATCATCACGAGGATGGCAATATTAACGCCGAAGAGGACCGCATTTGTCTTCTCCCCGCCCATGCTGAGCCTGTACAGATTAAAAAAAGACAGGCTGTAAAGGAAAAAGAAGACAAGCGTGACCGGAAGCGACTGTCTGAAATTCTCCCGGAAAGCCTTAAAGAACCCTCTGGTCAGGCTGCCTTCCTCATCACGTACCATGCGAAGAGTCATGGTGTACAACGCGATCGATGACGCACCGAACGTAATAATCGGCAGAGAGCACAGAAGCCACAGCAGATTCAAAGTGATCACATCGAATACGCGAGACATAAATCTATTGAAAGGGTTATCCGAATCAAAAATCTTTTTTCCCATATTCTCCAAACTCTCCTATAACTCCCCACAGCCCTCAGTCCTCTTTCGGACTTTCTCCCATCAGATACCTGACCGCAGCACCGGCATTTTGCGAATGGCGTGAATTTGCAACGATCCCGCAAAGCATCTCACCTTTGGTAAGGGACATCCCCCGATAGACCGTTCCCTGCGAGATCACGACCCCATAAGGCCGTTCGGCGCCCGCGCCGTTTCCTGCTTCATGGAAGGGATCCTCCGAATAAGAAAGATCCTGCTCCTCATATCCGACCGCCCGGACCACTGCGCCCTCCCACTGTTCAGGGATTCCCCCATCAAGTCCAGCCAGGTCTGCAAATGTTCCTTCTCCCGCAAGCCGCACGAATTCATCACGGGGACAGATGATCAAATCGAGCCTCTCATCGGCAAGCAAAGCAGAAACCTGCATATTCCCGTCACTTCCCGTATCATGACCGTCATCCAGAAGAATCTGATCCTCACTGACTGACAGCAGCTTCGCCAGATCCCGGACTGCGGACGTTTTTTCCTCCTCGCCGAAGAGGTCGCTCATGACAAATACATGCAGAACTCTTTCCGCCGGAAGATGAGTAAAATGCCATCCTATATAGAAGGCAAAAAGCAGCGCGGCCAGAATCACCAGCGTTCTGACCAGATAATAATCGAGAAAATAACGAAAGCGCTCCTTCCCGGTCATATTTTTAAGATTTTCACGGACTGATCTATGTTCATCCAAACCTTGTCACCACGCTTCTTTCAGAGACAATGAGGAACGTATCCTGCGCCGGACGCAGCGGAAATACCGGCATTCCCGACCATTCAGACATAGAAAAAAGGAACCGACCTTCGTCGGTTCCTCAGCGGAGAAGGAGGGATTTGAACCCTCGCGCCGCTATTAACGACCTGCACCCTTTCCAGGGGTGTCCCTTCGGCCAGCTTGGGTACTTCTCCATAGTTGCTCGAATCTGATTCGATATGAAATTACTGCCTGCAGATAATCCGCAACAGCAAGTAGAAGTATAACACAGGAATCCAAAACAGGCAAGCGCTTTTTCAAATTTTTGTCCACTTTTCAAGGCATTTACCTGTAATGATCAAGTCCCCTCCCTGCCGGACAGCAGGAAGGGGGCTTCTCATATGAATGTATGATTTCGACCGGACTTACAGCACCGGTCAGGATTTCCCGGTGATCAGTTATTATACATGGCTCAAGGTCAGCGTCATTTCGCCTCTCGCGTAGAGAATACCGTCCATGGCCGGGACGAATACACTGCCGCCGCTCTCGATTTCAAGTTCCGTGCCCATGAATTCCAGACGGCCGCTGCCTTTCATACAGATGATTGATGTGAACTTGCTGCTGTCCATCGGAATTCGGGTCTCCCCCTTCACATCATAGACAGTCGCCTCGAAATACTTGCATCGGCTGATGACGGTACCTTCCGCATCCTCCTCCGATTCGACCTCTCCGGGCACATACTTGTTGAAGTTCAGAACATCCAGAGCCTTCTGCAGATGCAGTTCACGAGGATTGCCGAACTTATCCCTGCGGTCAAAGTCATACAGACGATACGTGCAGTTGGAGCTCTGCTGAATCTCGCAGATCAGGTTGCCCGCACCGATCGCATGAACGGTCCCGGCAGGAATGTAATAAACATCACCCGGTTTCGTCGGATAGAAATTCAGGACTTCCATAATCGTATTGTTCTTTACTCTCTCGGCGACCTCCTCCGCGGAAACATCCCTGTTGAATCCGACATAAAGACCTGCGCCCTCCTCTGCGGCCATAACATACCACATTTCGTTCTTGCCGTAATCGTTCTCTCTTTCAAGCGCATAATCATCGTTCGGATGTACCTGGACCGAAAGATTGTCCCGCGCATCGATGAACTTGACAAGAAGCGGGAAATTCTGAAGAGGACTGCATTTCCATCCGAGGGCTTCCTTACCTGCTCCCCGCAGATAATCTCCGAAACGCATGCCTTTGTACTCTCCGCTGTCCAGAATACTCTGACCTGCGATATGAGCGGACATCATCCATGCTTCCGCAATAATATCGTAATCGCAGTTCATACCGTAGATGTCACGAAGCTTTGTGCCGCCCCACAGGTAATCCTTGAAAGCAGGCTGCAGTCTGATCAGCGGTTCGATATTGTAGCCTTTTCTGACCACCTTTGTGCCGGATGCGGGTATGATATCCTCATGTCCGTAAGAGACGTCACCGACTGTCGTCTCTACGAATATCAGCGTTTCTTCGCCTGCATTTGAAATACTGTGTTCACAGCCTGCCGGCAGGTCAATATTCGACCGCATTCCATACACAGCGCTGACACCGCCCTTGATGATGGTAGCCTCGCCCTGTACGACAGCGATATTCTTACTCCTGTTGGCATGACTGTGGGTCGGGATCGTATGTCCCGCCGGGACAAATACGCGGCGGACTCTGTATCCGGGCTCCTGCACAAGCTGTTCAAAATGTCCCCACGGACGATAGAACACCGTACCCATCTTGGCGACACGTGCAAGTTCCCTGTGAGACTGAACGATATCCCGGATCTCGGCAGACTTCCCATAGCGGCCGATATAAATCGCATCAGGGGTATTTGCGATCATAACATTATCCAGACCGTTCACGACGATCGTCTGATTGGGCGACGTATTCAGGACCACTGTGTTATAGCAGTCTTCCGTCACTACCTGACCCTGCATGCTGATATCTGTCTCAGGGATGTCTTCCATACTGTCGATCTGGCTCCACAGGAAAACGCCCTTGACTGCTTTCAGCCTGTCTGTTTTCTCAAGAAGATTATAGGC
Organism: uncultured Lachnospiraceae bacterium; assembly: GCA_946535445.1. Taxonomy (GTDB): domain Bacteria; phylum Bacillota; class Clostridia; order Lachnospirales; family Lachnospiraceae; genus Chordicoccus. The sequence goes on along the minus strand of CAMNDN010000017.1, from coordinate 8,332 downwards.
AATGGACATCTCATCAAAGACTCTCTCGCTCTTCGCCGAATAATAAGCGTAATTGCTGTTGAGACCCATACCGGCCTCCGCCTCCGAGAGATCGTACGTCTTGCCCTCGATAGAATAATCCAGCGGCGTGTCGACCTGGCGTCCCGCGAACACGCGCTCGCACTTTGCGTATTCCTCCGGTTCCGCCTTCTTGAATTCATTCAGGAAAACATCGGCCTCGAAAAGAAGCATGCCAAGATTTCTGTAGACCGCTTCCAGCCTGAGATCAATATTATTGATCGCATTCTGATCGGGTTTCTCGACGAACTTATCCATACTTCCGTCATCTTTCAGTCCGAAAATATATCCGAACCTCGGATTCATGATCGTCTCGCGCAGTGTAAAGAGGGAGATGTTCCCCTCTCTCGCATACTCCTTGGCCTGCATCACACAATCTTTATAGTCCATCTCTCCGTTTCCGGTCTCGGGTCTCGTGTAGATAACGTGATCGGATACGACGACGAACACATACTCGGAAGGAACAAGATCCATGCAGGCAAGCGCAATTGCCTGAAGAGTACCTCTGCTCTCCTCCTCATATACACAGCGATAGGGAGTGCCCTGAAATGCTTTCATCTGATCTTCAATGATGAACCTGTATTCCGCTCTAGTAATAATTATATATTCATCACAAAACGGTAGATTGCGGGATACGGTCTCCTGAAACAGTGAATGGTTCTTCTGGATCTGAATGAACTGTTTCGGATAGTTTTTACGGGAAAGCGGCCACATACGTGTTCCCTGTCCGCCGGCGAGTATAAGACATTTCATTGTGTTACCTCCTGCTCAAGTCATGTTCTCCATAATAATGATCCATTTATAATTCAACATTAGTTTTAGTTTAGCACAGGAAAGACAAATTTCAAGTAATAATCAAAATGTATGAATCATTTGCTTTTCCGCGACGGAATCTTGTTAAATTTAGCTAAAAAAAAGGAGGCGCTACTCTTCCGCCCCCTTTGAACGACATTCCCGGCACAGACCGACGAACTCAATGCGATGAGCTTCGATCAGAAATCCGGACTCACTTTCAATCCCGTCAAGCTCTCTCATATACGGGAGAGCATAATCTTCAATTTTGCCGCAGGATCTGCAATGGAGATGATAGTGCTGCTCGGTATTGTAATCATAGCGGACATCCTCCCCGCTGAGCTGGACTCTGGAGATAAGCCCTTCATCAGCAGCATCTGAGAGAACACGAAAGACAGTGGCCCGCGACACCCGGTGACCGCTCTTTTGAAGCTCCTCGGAGAGCATGGTCGCTGTGGGATGGTAATCCAGATGAACAAGCACATCTTGAATTGCTTTTTTCTGTATTGTTTTCCTCTTATCCGTTCTAGCCATCTTTTTCTCCGATCATGATTTCGTCTTCTCGAAATTTTAACAAGACTACATCTTAATATAGTAATAGTATCGGTTTCATATATAGTTAATCAAGACTAAATCTATCGGATACTTCGGTTCTAAAATCAGGATTTTTATGCTTCCGCAGGACCCGTCTCATAGACGATACACTCCCCGTTCTCCACCTGATAACTGTAAAAATCACCGCCCGCTATCTGTGACAGGATCGCCATGATGGTCCCTCCATGGACCACGAAGCAGGCATCAGCGCCGCCTGTCCTCTCCATGACGCGATAGAATCCTTTCAAAGCGCGGACCTTCATTCCTTCCATCGATTCACCATTCGGGAACGGTGCTCTCCCTCCGCTTTCGATCCACTCCTGGTAGATGGGATCGCCGTCAAGCTCCTCATAATTCTTCATCTCAAATTCGCCGAAATCACATTCCGTAAATTCTGGAACAGGTATCTGCATCGCGTCAGGAAAAATGACGGAAGCGCTCTCACGGCAGCGGAGCAGAGGGCTCACATATACAACAAACGGATCTCCGGGATATTCTCCCGCCGCCTTGCGCGCGAGAAGCTCTTTACGTCCCTCCCTGCAAAGGGGCTGGTCCGTGCGTCCTACGTATCGGGATTCAAGATTTCCCTGCGTCTTTCCGTGTCTGATAAAGGTCAGTTTCATATTGTGCTCCTTCTATTAATGTCCCAGATGACAGAATGTACATATGATCACAGCGAAAAGCAGTTCCGCCATCATGATAAAGCAGCCACACAGGTCTCCTGTCAGACCTCCGAATTCTTTTTTCGTATGCCGGAGAAAATGCGTGACGAGCAGGGCACCTGCCGCAAGGAAGACAGTTCCGAGCTTCAGATCCGCATAACACACTGCCGCGACGCAGGCTGCATCCCACAAAATCATGATGATCCTCACGGTCTTCAGGTCTCCGGCTCTCGCAAATGTATAAGCCAGGCCTTCTCTTTTCGCACTCTTTCCGAAAACAAGCGCCGTCCCGGACAGAGCGCGCGAATAGACGAACATCATGACAAATGTAAGCATCGTCCCTTCTTTTTCAAAATCAATTTCCGAAATCGCCGCGACCATACATAAATAATAAAGAATGAGCATGATCACCGCAAAGGCACCTATATGACTGTCCTTCAGGATCTCCAGCTTCTTCTTTTGATCCTGCCAGGAGTGGACAGCATCCATCGTATCGACGAATCCGTCCGCGTGGATCCCTCCTGTTACCATGAGAGGAATTGCAGTCAGTATACAGACTTTCGCTGTGCTGCCCACATCAAAACAGCCGGAAGCTCTGACCCAGAGCATGCAGGCAGCTCCCGCAACGGCCCCCACAAAGGGGAAAAAGCAGAGGGAAAAGCGCATATTCTTCTCGCTCCAGTCCACTTTCGGCATCGGTATTCTGGAATACATAGAGAACGCTATGATGAGTGAAGACAGGATCATATACAGCCTCGTTTCCATAAGATTTCCATAAGATAAAATAAAAAGCCCGGAAATAAGTCCTTTGACCTTTTCCGGGCTTTATATTCTGTATGCATTCAAGCAATCAGTATATAAGAAGCGCAGAGGATGGGATTCGAACCCATGCGCCCTTTCGGACAAACGGTTTTCAAGACCGCCTCGTTATGACCACTTCGATACCTCTGCAAACCGCTGTCTCACACAGCAAAGAAATTATATCAGACAGACCGCCCGTTTGCAAGAGAAAGTTATTTTTTCATGCAGGCTAAATCATCGGGTGTCGTGATTTTAATATTTGTATAATCCCCCATCACCAGTCTGACCCTGGACAGTCCGGAAGCTTCCACTACCATCGCGTCATCCGTGATATCGGTCATTCCCTCTTCACGTACGATCTCGTAAGCCTTCCGGATCAGACTGCGGGAAAATGCCTGCGGTGTCTGAATATTCCAGACATTCTTCCGTGGAGGCGTGTCCGTCACAAATCCGTCCTGATCCACTATTTTGACCGTATCCTTGGAAGGTACCCCCACAGCCACCGCAGGATGTTTCACAACCTCCACCAACGTTCTCTTAAGAATTTCCTCCGTGACAAAGGGTCTGGCCCCGTCATGAATGAATACATAATCCGATTCCGGGCAGGAAAGGATCCCCGCATAGGCGGAATCGTAACGTTCCTTCCCTCCGGCAATAATATGGCGGATCTTGGAGAATCCTTCTTTATTCACAATCTCGTCCCGGCAGAAGGAGACCCATTCTTCCCCTGTTACCAGTACGATGTCCTGAATTTCCGGGCTTTCCTGAAAGACGCGAAGCGTTCTTGTAAGGACCATCTCTCCGTCAATTTTCAGGAACTGCTTTGGGATATCCGCGCCCATGCGTCTGCCGTTTCCGGCAGCCAGTACGATAGCACTTACGATCATAGTTCATACCCTTTCGCAACTACATTTTATAAAGTCGAATCCCGGCCTGCCTTATCTCTCACCAAGCTTAAGATTCGGAACCGCATTCAGGTCCCAGCCGCTGAGCCGGCCGGCCATAAATTCATGGTATGCAGCAACGCCGATCATCGCGGCATTGTCCGTGCAATAGACAGGTGACGGCACCGACAGAACAAGGTCATTCTCCCTGCAGGCTTTGGCCAGTCCTTCTCTCAGCGCGGTGTTTGAGGCGACGCCGCCCGCAAGGGCGACTTTTTTGATTGAATGCTCTCTCGCTGCTTTTACCGTATGTTCACACAGAACGTCCACCACGGACTTCTGAAAACCGGCAGCCAGGTCAGCCTTATTTACCTCTTCGCCTGTCATCTGTGCGTGATTCAGATAATTTAGGACCGCGCTTTTCAGTCCGGAGAAACTGAAATTGTACTCCGACCCATTCACTTTGGCTTTCGGGAACACGATGGCATCCGGATCTCCTTCCTTTGAGACACGGTCGATTTTTGGACCGCCCGGATAACCGAGTCCGATCGCGCGCGCGACTTTGTCAAATGCCTCCCCCGCCGCATCGTCCACCGTTCTTCCGAGGATCCTGAACTCTGCCCAGTCCTCCACGATGATGAGATGCGTATGACCTCCTGAAACGATGAGACCCAGATAAGGCGGCTCAAGGTCCGGATGCTCAATATAGTTGGCACAGATATGCCCCTCTATGTGGTTCACACCGATCAGCGGTTTTCCGGCTGCCCAGGCAATCGCCTTGGCAAAGCCGACACCTACCAGGAGCGCGCCGACGAGTCCCGGACCGTATGTCACGGCGACCGCATCGATCTCATTCAGTGTCATACCGGCATCATCCAAAGCTTTCTGCACGACATAATTTATTTTCTCGATATGAGCGCGGGAAGCCAGTTCCGGAACGACACCGCCGTAGACCGTATGCATATCGATCTGCGTATAAATTACATTTGAAAGTACTTCCCTGCCATTTCGTACAACGGCAGCCGCCGTCTCATCGCAGGAACTTTCAATCGCGAGTATGTCAATATTTGCCATATATTCTTCTCCGTATATCTTATTAGAGAAAGGATCCGGCGCCCTTCTCATTCATCCTCAAAAAGCAGGGTGGTCTCCTGTCCGTCCTTCGCAGCGATCGTGCGGGGAAAAACGGTCCGCACAGATTCCATGAACTGCTCCGGTCTGACGAGCGACGGGCTGTAGTGCGTGAGCCACATTTCGGCGGGCTGAGCCGCTCTGGCGATCTCCGCAGCCTCCTGCATCGTCATATGGCGGTGCGTTCTGGCCTTGTCATCCATTCCGGGTTCTCCGTACATCCCCTCACAGATAAAGAGATCCGCCCCCTCCGCATGATCCCTGATTGATTTCGTCGGCCTGGTGTCCGTCGTATAGACGACCTTGAGTCCCTTTCTCGGAGCGCCAAGGACCATGTCCGGTGTCAGTGTACGCCCTTCGAACTCGATGACCTGCCCTTTCTGAAGCGGATTCCAGAATTTCATCGGAATGCCTTCCGCCCTGGCGCGGTCCACATCGAATCTTCCTTTTCGGCTGATCGATATCTCGTATCCGTAGCAGGTTATGTTATGATTTACCCGAAAAGCCGTAATATCCATTCCGCAGAGGGCAAATGTCTGCTCACTCCCCTCTATCTCCATGTATTTCACTTCAAACGGAAGCTCCGGTGCCAGCACACGCACTGCGCCCAGAATTCTGCCGATTCCCTTCGGTCCTATGATCGTGACCGGTTCCGTCCGGTCCGCATTCCCCATGGTAAGCAGAAAACCGGGAAGTCCCGCAATATGATCCGCATGAAAGTGGGTGATCAGGATCGTATCGATTGGTTTGAAAGACCACCCTTTCTCCCTCAGGGCGATCTGTGTCCCCTCTCCGCAGTCGATCAGAAGGCCTGTGCCGTTATATCTCATCAGGCATGATGTGACCCACCTTCGAGGTAAAGGCATCATGCCGCCGGTGCCCAGAAGACTGATATCCAGCATATAATCCCCCTTTCAATCCGGAGCCCCCGGGAGTCTGAGCGTCATGAGGACCGCATCCTCGACCGGGGAGGTATAATAACGTCGGCGGATCCCATCCACCAGGAAGCCAGTCTTTTCATACAGATGTCTGGCCGCTTCCCCGCTGACTCTGACTTCCAGATGAATGACAGACACATCATGCGAGGGGCATCTGGCAATCATCTCATGAAGGAGCTTTGTTCCGATTCCTTTATTTCGATCCTCTTTCCGGACCGTGATGTTGGTGATGTCTGCTTCCCACGGAACCATGAGAAGTCCTATGTATCCGTAAATGTGCGGTTCGATATATCCTTCGTCATCCGCTGTCTCACTGCCTTCAAATTCATCGGCAGCGACGAGAAAAAGCGCGTCATTGCGGAGCATATACGTCAGCAGACCGTTCTCATCCCAGGGTGTGAGGGAGTTCTCACGTTCAATATCAGCGACCTGGGAGATATCATCAAATGCCATTTCTCTTATGATCATATGAGTCTCCTCCCTCAGGATCCGGCAGCGTTCTTCCTGTCCCTCTCCTGCTCGGCCTGAGATTTGCGCAGATATACAGGTACATGCTCCGCAGCCGGGACATACTTTCCTTCACGATAAAGCTGCAGAGCAAGTGCTCCTACGGAAGACGCCCGCTGCCTTGACACATTGACCGGCGCAAAACAATAAGGAACATGAAGCTCTTCCGCTGCATACGGCTCCACAACATAGGTACCGTCTCCCAGAAAGATCACTCCTTTCCGGGTAAGCTCCGGATCCATATTGTTCAACTCCCTGACGAGGTCCTCTGCGGCGATCGGACGCTGATCGACGATCGTCTCCATCTTTCCGTCCTCGAATCGATAGATTCCGTTATAGACCTGCTGTCTTCTCGCATCCATCACAGGGCAGACAAGGCCGCAGGCATACGGCAGATTGAAAGCCATTCCCGCCAGCGTAGGAACCTCAATGATCGGGACGCCAAGGGCAAGACCGAGTCCTTTGGCCGTCGCTGAGCCTATCCTGAGTCCCGTGAAAGATCCGGGACCTTCCGCGACCGCGATCGCATCCACTGTTTTCGGGTCCAGTTCTGTCATTTTCGAAATCTCGTCCAACATGGGAAGCAGCGTCTGGCTATGTGTCTTCCTATAATTAACGGAATACTCCGCAAGAAGTGTCTCATCTTCCAGAAGGGCCACAGACGCGACCAGACCGGATGAATCCATCGCAATTATTTTCATTTTCGCTCCTCCGCGCTCTGAACCGTGATCATCCTGTAATCAAACCCTTTTTCGGGATTTTTCTCAATCGTTATATAGACGGTATTCTCCGGGAGGATCTCCTCGACCATTCCCGCCCACTCAACAAGGCTTACGCCTCCTCCGAAAAAGCAGTCATCATATCCGATTTCATCCATCTCCTCAACATCTCCGATTCGATAGACATCAAAATGAAAGAAAGGAAGTCTGCCGCCGTCATAATTCTGAAGAATCGTAAAAGTCGGACTCGTGACAGGTTCATCAATTCCGAGACCGGCAGCCATTCCCTGCGTGAACACCGTTTTTCCGGCTCCGAGATCGCCGCTCAGCGCGTAAACGGAATTCGGCACGGCTTTCTCTCCCATACTTTTTCCGAACAAATATGTTTCTTCCGGACTGAACGTCTCTTTTATCGTCATACCTTCCCTCTTAAACTTCAAATAAAATTTAATTACATGCAGACTCGTATTATAGCACGTTTATTATGATCAGTACACACGAAGTTCTGCGTTTCCGGCCCGGCAGCCGCCTCTCTTTCACTTGAAAGTCCGGCTCAATAAAGTTATAATTGACAATACATCTCATAATAAATTTTAATTTTTAAGAAAAGAGGACATTCCTATGGCGTATCCCATTGTAACAATAACCATGAACGACGGGAGTATCATGAAGGCAGAGCTCTATCCCGAAATTGCCCCGAACACCGTCAATAATTTCATCAGCCTGATCAACAAGGGCTTCTACAACGGTCTCATTTTTCACCGTGTCATTCCCGGCTTTATGATCCAGGGAGGATGCCCCGACGGAACAGGCATGGGCGGACCGGGTTACTCCATCAAGGGTGAGTTCTCTCAGAACGGTTTCCAGAACAGCCTGAAGCACACCAAAGGCGTCCTCTCCATGGCTCGCGCGATGAACCCGAATTCAGCGGGAAGCCAGTTCTTCATCATGCATGCCAATGCTCCGCACCTTGACGGTGCCTACTCGGCATTCGGAAAAGTCATCGAAGGTCTTGAGGTCATCGACAGGATCGCGACCGTTCGCACAGATTTCAGGGATCGCCCGCTGACTGACCAGATCATCCGCTCCGTTACAGTAGATACACACGGTGTAGATTTCCCAGAACCGGAAAAATACAGATAAATAATACTGATAAAAAATACAGATAAAGAAAGACAGCTATATGGCAGGTATTTCAGAAAGTAACCGCCATATAGCTGTTTTTATATGCTGTTTTTATATGCTGT